>CAMWKN010000565.1 GCA_947174825.1 uncultured Clostridium sp. | reverse complement strand
GAAACATATGCGGGAGATTGAAAAGTTGCAGCGGGAAAAGGAAAAACGCAAACTGAATGCAGCTAAAGTTTATGAATTTCGCAGTTTCACGGATTTGGAGCAATTTGCCACTGATTACCAGACGAATAAAAATATATCCAGTAAAGTATATCGGGATAAGCAGGCTGGAAAATATTATCTTTTAGTGAAAAAAGGGAAATTAAAAATGGAGGAATACCAGAATCTGTGCAATCGTTTATCAGACTATGGCAGTCTGTGCTCGGAACAACCTTTTGTGGAGCAGTACTGCAAAGAACATTTTGAGTGTTTGATTGCAAAACATGCCATGAAAATTATGCGGGAATATTATTGATGGAGATTAGATAATGAAATATGATTTTGATTTGGAGGACAAGAGTAAAATTAGAAAAAAGCTGATACTCCGTATCCTCCTTATTCTGGTGGAAATTATTCTGACCGTTTTACTTGCCTATGCCATTACACACTATGGCTTGGAACGTATGACGGTATCAGGAGAATATATGAGTCCTACCCTGTTAGATGGCGATGAAATTATGATTGATCGTATGCAGTATCGTGTCTTTTCCATTCGGAGAAATGATATTGTGGTGGTTCAGCACAATGGATCAGAGCATAATTACTATACCATTGAACGGGTTATTGGTATGCCTGGAGAAAAAATTCGAATTGAAGAGGGAGAAGTCTATATTAATGGCAAGAAATTAAAAGAAAAATATGACTTTCCCAAGATGGAAAATGGTGGTCTGGCATTAGAGGAAATTACCATAGAAGAAGATGAATATTTCATGCTCTGTGATAATCGGAATGAATGTGAAGACAGCAGGAACGCCAATATAGGAAATGTGCATAAACAAAATATTATAGGTAAAGCATGGCTTAGAACCAATTCTTTAGCCCTAATCAGTCATATTAACGGCTATGCCAAACAGAAAAAAAGTGCAAAATCTGATGCATCTTCGGAATAAAATATAGAGTTTTGGCAGATTTTGTGATATAATGAGCACTGTGGCGGTCGTGCTTGCACGAACCGACATTGTGCGAATGCACACATCGAGACGATAGTCGAGATGTTATAATTTAAAGTACCGTGTATTTCTCAAAAACGGATATGGATAAGATGGGAGAGAGAAGATGCAGTTTCAATGGTACCCCGGTCATATGACTAAAGCAAAACGGGCAATGCAGGAGGACATCAAATTAATCGATGTCATTATTGAATTGGTGGATGCCCGTATACCATATAGTAGCAAGAATCCGGATATTGACCAGTTAGCCAATGGCAAATCTCGTATTTTATTAATGAATAAATATGATTTGGCAGATCCTTCTGTTACCGAAGAATGGATTACCTATTACGAGGATCTTAATTATTATGTGGCAAAGGTAAATTCCAAAAATGGCAAGGGTGTCAAAGCGGTACAGAATTTGATTCAGGAAGCCTGTCGGGAAAAAATAGAGAGGGATCGTAAAAGAGGAATTTTAAATCGTCCGGTTCGTGCCATGATTGTAGGGATTCCCAATGTGGGTAAGTCTACATTTATTAATAGCTTTGCAGGAAAAGCCTGTACGAAAACCGGAAATAAGCCAGGGGTGACCAAAGGAAAACAATGGATTCGTTTAAATAAACAGGTAGAACTGCTGGATACACCAGGTATCCTGTGGCCTAAATTTGAAGATCAGACAGTCGGTCTGCATTTGGCGTATATCGGATCCATCAAAGATGAATTATATAATATTTACGAACTGAGTGTACTATTGTCGAAGTATCTGTCTGACGCATATCCACAGGCAGTATCGGAGTTTTACCAAATTACCGGTGGTGATGCCGAAGCACAGCTGACACAGATTGCGGAACGAAGGGGCTGTTTGAAAAGTGGTGGAGAATATGACCTGGACAAGTCAGCAAAATATCTGATAGATGATTTCCGCAGTGGTAGGATGGGAAAAATCAGTCTGGAGCGTCCTGCTATTGTACACTAGTTGGAAACGAGGAATAGATATGTACGATAAGAACCAGATCGAGGATAGCCTCGAATTTGTTCGTCAGATGAAAGAGTTTATGGATAATGATGATGCTCTGGATGAATTTGATCCCTTTGCGGATAATGATCCCGATGAACTTTTTGTCAATCTGGCATATCATATGGAACCGAAAGTTCCCCCGAAAGAGAGTGCGGTACAGAATTCGCAGGCTATGGGGGATTCTTTTGGTGTTCCGGATGCCGGGGTGATTCAGGAGCAGAGGAGGCTGGCAGAGGAACGTCTTCGTTTGGAACAGGAGGCGGCCAGACGGAAACAGGCAGAGCAGGAACAACAGAGACAATTAGAAGCAGAACGCCGCCGTCTGGAAGAAGAAGCAGCGAAACGCAGACAGGCAGAACAGGAACAGCAGAAGCGAGTAGAAGAAGAACGACGAAGTCTGGAAGAAGAAGCAGCGAAGCGCAGACAAGCAGAGAAGGAGCAGCAGAGAAGACTGGCAG
>CAMWKN010000564.1 GCA_947174825.1 uncultured Clostridium sp. | reverse complement strand
ATTCTGTGTCGAAGTCTGCAATTATTCTACATCTTTTCCAGCAGCTGGCTCTGGTGACTTAGAAGCATTCGTCTTTTTCGCTTTGGATTTCTTTTTCTCCGAAGGTTTCACCACAATACGATCGCCGGACTGGTAATTTTCCATATTGATCGTTCCCTTCAGTTTGATATTCTCCTCCTGCGCCTTCTCAATAACCCCTGCCAGATCAGCCAGAGCATCATCATAACGTTTCTTTTTCCCTAAATCTACTTTAAGGGAGGCAATGACCAATCGGATTGCACCATCTGAAACCTTGATTTCATCCACGGGAATGGAATAATGACTGATCTGCTGGGATACATTCATAATCGAATCAAAAACGGAATCATCTGCCACCTGAAATGGCTGCCCTACTGTAAAATTACCAAAATTGATCCCGGTAACCACCGGAATCCCCTCAATTTGTTCCGGTATGGTCTGCAAAACGATTCCATCCTTGTCAAAATATACATACTGCCCCAGATAATTGATACATCCGCTGATTTTCTTGTCATAGACATGTAACGTCATAGACCGGGGATTATGGTATTCTGCCTCAATCTCTTCCACAAAAGGCAAGGTATTAATCCCAAAAAGTTTATCATAGATAAAGAACATGATCTCATTATCAGAAAAATCCCGGACAAAGACGGCATTCCGTATCTCTTCGTCGGTGTAATATTCCGTTCCATCCA
The DNA here is from genome assembly GCA_947174825.1 of uncultured Clostridium sp. The sequence continues at coordinate 1,788 of CAMWKN010000564.1, read as the reverse complement.
CCTTTACCGTATCCAGATGAAAGATAAAGTAGCATAGAAATACTGCCACTGCAATACTGACTATTCCGATCAAAATTCCCTTCAATACTTTCATAACTACTTTTCCTTTCCTCGTTTGTAACCCCTGACCTATGTTTTATATCACTATATCACTATACCAGCAATTCTTTCTGCTAATGGATCTGGTTGGAAACCCCCAATACCAATCCCATCTCAGCCATCATAATCATGGCAGAAGTACCGCCATAGCTAATCAATGGCAGCGGAATTCCCGTGGAGGGAATGGAGTTGGTTACCACGGCTACATTGATTACAACCTGAATTGCCAGCTGTATCAATACCCCCATGCACAACATGGTTCCAAATAAATCCGGTGCATGCAAGGCAATCGTCACAATCCGCCAAAACATTACCAAAAAAGCCAGAATCAAAAACACCGCCCCGACAATTCCTAATTCCTCGCAGATTACTGCAAAAATCATGTCATTATATGCCTCAGGAATATAGCCCAGTTTTTGCATGCTCTGCCCCAGTCCTTTACCAAACACCCCTCCTGACGCAATAGCATACAGTCCCTGTTTGATCTGATGGGCATTCTCATTTGTTTCCACATGCAGCCAGATATCAATTCGCTCAGCGCGGAATCCCTCCCCCAAAAAGATATAGGCGGTTCCCCCGATGAGAAGAAGGAGCATACAGACCACAAAGTACAACTTTTTCCTGCTGGCAATAAAACTCATACCAACCACAATTCCTGCCACAATAATGGCAGAACTCATATTTTCTACCAAAATCAATACAATAGATGGTCCCATATAGAGCATAACCCGCAGAAATCCGGTAAAATGATCCAACGACTGGCGATTTCGGTATACCATGTACGCCACAAACAGAATTGCCGCAATCTTTGAAATCTCAGAGGGTTGAAACTGCACAAAACCCAAATTCAGCCATCGCTTGGCACCGTTTTTTTCTACCCCCACAAGCAAAACGGCAATCTGCATAGCAATTGCTAACAAATATGCAATATGTACCAGATTAAAGTGAAACGGTCCCCATGATTTCATAAAAATCTGATAATCAATCTTGGACACTGCCAACATAAAAACAATGCCTATTCCCAATCCCAACAACTGCTGGGATACAAAACGATATGGTGATCCCACCACCTCTGCCGCATAATATCCGGCACTGTATATCATGAGTACGCCAAACAAAGCGATACTGATTGTCATAAATAGTAAAGCAAAATCATATTTGGAATGATATTTTCCCGCCATAGATTCCTATGCCTCTACATCTCATTTACTATTTTTTTAAACAGATCTCCCCGCTCTTCGTAATTCCGAAACATGCCCCAACTGGCACATGCCGGTGATAATAATACTGCATAACCGGGCTTTGCCTGTTTCGCAGCCTCTTTTACAGCCTCCTCCAGGGTATCTACCTTGGTCACAGCGGTAAAACCAGCCTCTTCTGCAGTTTTGGCAATCTTCTCTTTCGTCTGTCCCAGCAAAACCAATCCTCTGACAATGTCTCCAAAGGAGTCAATCCACTCCTCATAGGTAGAATCTTTATCATAACCTCCACCAATGACAATGGTAGGAGAAACCATGGCTTCCACTGCCTTAATTGCTGCATCCGGATTAGTTCCCTTGGAATCGTTATAGTACTTTACGCCATCAACCTCCCTGACAAACTCAATGCGGTGTTCTACTGCATGGAAGTTTTTAACCACCTGACGGATCACATCCACTGGCACTCCCGCTTTCATAGCAATGGCAATAG
>CAMWKN010000563.1 GCA_947174825.1 uncultured Clostridium sp. | reverse complement strand
GTTGGTAATGGCTCAATCATCTTTTCAATCATAAAGCCTGTCTCGATCAATGTATTCACAATTGATGAAAAAGTTCTGTGATACTTTTTCACATTATTTACAAACCATACAGACTCTCTCTCACCCTCAACACCGTAATTTGCAAGATTTAAATAAAGCTTGTTCCCATTTTCATCTCTTGTCCATCTGTCAGCTCCGGAATGGCAAGTACATAAGGGATTCTCCTGCGAAAAAATAAATAGTCCGTCCTCGCACAGCATTTTGTATATATTTTTCACAACGCCTGAAAAATCTTCAACATAATGAAAGGCCAATGAACTTATGACAATATCAAACTGCTCATCCAACTGAGCAATATCTTCCATTGGCATATTTATATATGATATTTTAGAATTGCTGTTCTCTTTTCTTGCAATCTCCAGCATCTTCTCTGAAATATCAATTCCTATTACTTGATCAGCACCATCATGAATAAGACGCATACAGTGCTCCCCAAAACCGCACCCTAAGTCTAAAACTTTTTTACCATTCAAGTCCGGCAGCATAGAAAACAAAGCTGGTATCTCAAACAAATTGTTTGCATTAAGCTCGTTATCTCTAATTTTCTTATATCCTTCAAAAAAAATTTCATTATCATATATATTCTGCTTAGCCATTTGCCATCAACAACTCCTTCATTCTCCTTGATATATGAAACTATCATATAATCTTATCACTATAGAAGTGATTTTCTTTCAGCATATCTTTAATTGATGTGAATTTGCATTCGCATAGTTTTTCACATAGTGATAACACTTCATCATTATGGTAATCTTCTACCTCATAACGTTTTATACCGTTTTTCAAATGAAATAAAAATACAACACCATCATCGGTTAGATATTCATTCCAATAACCAATTTCCAAATGTTGAACAATAAATGATTCCCATTCATTCGCTTTTTCTTTGGAAAATGAAACACCATAATTATCTCCAAATTCTTCAACAAAAAAACCTTTGTCTTTTAATTTATTTATTTCATTTCCAATTCCCATAACATACGAATAACACATAAATCTTTACCTCTTTCTATCACTATCTGATTGCCATCACATACACCTGACACGGATTTGCCTCATCCCATAGACCTTCCATACACTCCAACTCCCGAAATCCTATTCTCTGATAAAATGCATTCGTCAGATCATAATCCGGATACATTCCTTCTCTGACCGTCTTTACTTGAACAAATTCATATCCTTTCTCTTTTGCATATTGATAAAATGCTTCAAAAAGTTTGCTGCCAATCCCCAAATGGTGATACTCCTTCCTGACACCCATAACGCAGATCTCCACCGTATAGTTACTGGTTTCTTTCATTACAATAAATCCTCTGGCAATGTTATTCTCCACATCTGCCCAAAAGGGAAGTTCCCTGCTTTCTTTCGCATAAGATGCTCTGCTCTCCGGAACTTCAAACCATTCCGGCAACGCTTCCAAAACTTCTATGCAAATTTTTTCTTTTTCCTCTTTATTATCAATCTTTTTAATCATAAGTCCTCCATAATATCTAAACGGTAGAGCCTTTTTGCATTATTATAAAATACCATTTCCCTATTTCAGCCAGCCAAATTCCTCTTAAAACTCAGGCATTTCCGTAAATACCACTTTTTCTCCATCTGCAATTCCGCCATATATCATTTCTGTTTTGTAACCTACATTCAGATAATGTTCTATCACATACTTTGATGTAAATGGCATTTCCAAAGATGTTAATTCTGATAAAGGAAACCATCTACTGACACCTTCATTAGAAGAAAATTCTTCGCTGGTACCATCTTTCAAATCAGCAAAAAAATAATAATTCTGACGAATCTCTCCCTTGCTTCTTCGCAGCGTCACATAGCGCAGACACAAGTTTTCTATTTCCTTCTCTGTAATACCTAATTCTTCTTGAAGCTCACGCAACACACAAGCTCTGGCATCATTTAATTCACATTCTTCAAAATGTCCCCCTGCAGAACCTACCCAGACATCATTAACCACTCTGCCTCCCTGCCGGTAGAGCAACAACATTTTATTACCTTTTGATATGTATATAGATGCCATATTTCTCAATCTTCCGTCCATCTGCTCCTCCAATCCATCTGCATCTGTCTGCACTGTACCATAAATACCACACGCTCTCTCATTTCTGTTCCATCAACTCTTCCAGTTTTTCTTGCAATTCCCGCCACTCCGTTATTGCAAAAACATCATTCTGTTGTTTTTCCTGTGGCACATCAATCGCCCCCAAATACCATATTGGTGTTATCCTGGCATCAGCGGCTCCTTTAATGTCACACTCCATCGAGTCGCCAATATACCAAACATCCTCTGCCTCCAAATCTGCCTTTTCTAGCGCAAGCTCAAATATTCGACCATGTGGCTTTCGGAAAATATAATTGCTGGAAGTAAGAATAAATTCAAAGTCATTTTCAGGAAGAAGGCTGTTAATCCGCTCAGCAACTATCTCCTGTGCATACG
>CAMWKN010000562.1 GCA_947174825.1 uncultured Clostridium sp. | reverse complement strand
GTGTAGGAAACGTAATGGCTAACAAGGGATTAACTGATTTGAAAGCTGCTATTGCACCACCTAGTGCTACCAAGGAAGGCACCGGGTTTGGTGATTATATTCAGAAAACTCTGGATAACCAGAAAACGGCAGAATCGGTTTCCGGTGCGATTAAGACAGATTCTGGCAAAGGGCAGTCTGTACAGTTACAGCAGGATAGTAGTAATAGTATAGAGCCGGTTCGGATGAAGACGAATGGAGCACAGGAGCAAGGTGGTCTCACAAAGGATCAGTTTACAGCAGTGAATCAGGAGATACGAAATGCAGTGAAAACGGCATTGGGTGTTGATGAGGAAACCATGGAGGCAGTTTTGGCAGAAATGGGAATTATGCCAATAGAACTGTTACAGCCAGAAAATCTACAGCAATTTATTTTGATGGTAGATGGTGGTCAGGAAATTACAGATTTTCTCATGAATGAGGAAATGATGGGAGACTTCAATTTGGTATCGGAGGTATTACAGGCTCTGGATATGACGGAGATTACAGATACACCGATGGCAGAGATCCTACAGCAGATGACACAATTGTCTGAGGGAATTCCGACAGATATGGTTTCATTGTCTGATGATGTTTTAGCAGATTCTTTGTCTCAGGATTCCGAATTACCATTGTCACAGGAGACAGCAGGTGAATTGCAGGAAGAACCAGAAGTTGTGGTAGTACAGCAGGAAAATTCGGATCGCATGATTAGACAGACGGCGCCAGAGGAAAGCCAGGTACTGGCAGAGGATCAGGGGCAAACGGTAACATCTGTCAGTCTTTCTGATTCAACATCACAAAATGCGTCCAAGAATATGGGAAATTCAGATGCATCCCAGCAGGAATCCCAGCTTCCGGAACAGTTTACATCCGTTAGACCAGAACCGGAACCAGAATTTATTGCAGCCAGCAATCATTTCCAGCAGCAGATGGTGGCAGATTCTGTTAGTGAAATTGCGGCACCACAGCCAACACCGCAGATAGTTCAGATTGTGGAGCAGATCGTGGAACAGATTCGTATCCATGCGCAGGCAGATACCACTACCATGGAGATGCAGCTTAACCCAGAGTCTTTGGGTAAGGTGTTACTGACCATTTCTAATAGAGCTGGTATGATGACTGCGAATTTTACGGTACAGACTGAGGAAGCCAGAATGGCAGTGGAGAGTCAGATGTATACCCTGCGTGAGAATCTGGAGCAGAAAGAACTTAAGGTAGACGCCGTTGAGGTAACTGTATCCAACTTTGAATTTACACAGAGTGGTGAAAATGGCGGCGATCAGAAGGATTTGAACCAAGGGGATGGCAGAAGCCGTAGATTCCGTATGGAAGAGCAGGAAGAGGACGGCGAGGAGATTTCTCAGGAAGCAGAGGCAGAGCGTGTCAGACGCAATGTGATGCGAGACAATGGAGGCAGTGTTGATTTTATTGCATAGGAAAGGAGGAATTGATTTATGAGTAGTCCAATTGCGCCAGTAACAGATGGTAAATTGCAGATTTCGGAAACTTCTCAGGATACAGAGAGAAAGACCGGATCGACTTTAGGAAAAGAAGATTTTTTGATGTTATTGGTTACCCAGATGCAGTATCAGGATCCTTTAGATCCGGCAGATAATACAGAGTATGTGGCACAGTTAGCACAGTTCTCTGAGTTAGAAGCTATGCAGAATCTGGTAGATAATTCCAACCATAATTCGGCATTTGCCCTGGTTGGTCAGGAAGTGTATATTGAGGAAACCTCAGAGGGAGGATTTACCCAGAAAGTACAGGGAACCGTGGAATATGTATCTATTCAGAACGGAAAGCCTTATGTTTCTGTAGAGGGACAGTTGTATTCCTATGATAGTATTGTCCAGGTATTGGATCCGGCTTATGTAATTTCCCAGTATCTTCCAAGTGTAGAGAAACAGTCAGTGGTATATCGTCATCATGATCCACAGGATATTACGATTAAGGATATTAATTTAGGATCTGATGGATATGAGGCTAGCGGTTTTGCAGTGGCAATTATTCCAGAAAATGGAGAAGCAATTACTGTTGATGCAAATAAGTTAATATATTCCAAGGGTACTCTGGTTATTAATAAGAGTGCGTTTGAGGGACTGGATGCAGGAAAATACAAACTGGCATTTGTATTTGATGATCCAAATAAGACCATGGTTTACGACAGTGTATCCTTAGAGGTAAGAGGTAATAAACCAGATGTAAAGCCCCCAGATCCAACGGAACCAACAGATCCAACGGAACCAACAGATCCGACAGATCCAACAGAACCGGAAGCATAGGATGCCAGTAGATTTCTGGCACAGGAAAATCTTGTGTGGGAAATTGAGAGCAAGCATGAAGAGAGCAATAGTGAATCATATTCACTAGAAAGAAATGAGGTGGAGCAACATGCAGAGATTGGAACAACGATATTCTCCATCAATCCAGCAGATGTCCGGAATGCTGACGAGCAAGCAGCCGGAGAAACAGAAATCCGTGGATTCTGAGC
>CAMWKN010000561.1 GCA_947174825.1 uncultured Clostridium sp. | reverse complement strand
GTCAGTACCTGCTCAACCACTCCATTTATCACGGCATTGGCACGATATGCCAGAAAAATCGGTCCAGTCTGGGCACTCAGGGTATCCACATGGCGAATGCGGTCCTGCTCCTTTTCCTCTCTGGTATTTTCATGCTTCTTGATTACACCGGAAAGGTAGTCATCCACGCTGGCACAAGCTGCAATTCCCGTCTGTGTCCGTCCATCCATCGTCAATTGATAGATATAGTATGCCTCATCTGAATCTGGAATATAGATTCCATCTGCCTGCATCTGTTCAAAAATTTCCCGTGCCTTGTCATATACCTCCGGTGCATAGGTATCGACTTCATCTGCCATCTGCGTCTCCGCACGGTCAATCCGCAAGAAAGACAAGGGTTCCTGTATGGTTTCCTCCTTTGCTTCTTCACGGTTATACACATCATATGGTAATGCTGCTACACGTTCTGCCACCGACTCCTCTGGTCTAATTGCATGAAATGGTCTAATCCTTGCCATGATAAATTCCGCCCTTTCTATATACAGCCTTGTTTCCTATCTGTTAATAGGTTACACTAATTTCAGTTAGTTCTATTAGCTGTTACTTTTGCGACTTCGACATAGCTATGAAAATCCTTGTTTTCATAGTTCGTATGCTCAGTCCATCTATCATTATAACATAACTCTGGATTGGGGAAAATGGAAAAGGGGGAATTTTTTACGTTAAAATCAATTATTTTTGATATGGATACCGAAATGAAGCTGGCAAAACATAGTTTTTTGCCCAAGAAAAGATACCATCCCCTGCCTGGTTTATCACAAATCCTCCAAGCACTGGCACAGGAGGGTATCTGCTTAACCATGATTTCCTTATTATCCCGGCAGGAGATCAACCAGGCAGAAAAAAACATGAAAATACAGAACTATTTCCAACATCTGATATCCGCTGATGGGCTAAATCACACGGAATCCACATCGGAACTTCCGGTATCTGATGATGAAACAAAGCGCGCCAGATTGACATCGGAGCTTCTGGCTCTGGCACTGCAAAAAACCGGAGTAACACCAGCAGAAGTTTTGCTTGTAACAGATTCCCCCTCCGGAGTAAATACTGCCAAAGCTGCTATACTCCCCTGCATTGCTTTCCTGCATCCCCTTTCAGAGAAAACAGATCTGGGGCATGCAGATATCCTGTTGGAAGGATTTGACGGATTAAATCCCTCTTTCTTTTTTCATGTCTACCAGCGTTTCCATGGAAAGCCCATCACCATAGCATCCACGAAACGTCTCTGGCTCCGGGAACTTACCGCCGAAGATATCCCAGCACTATGTACCATCTATCAAGAGCCGGATATCCAACGTTTTATTACAGATATTGATGATAGTCCCGAAAAAGAAATTGCCAAACAAACTGCCTATATCAGTACCGTATACCGTTTCTATGGATATGGGCTATGGGGTATCTTTCAAAATGACTCCGATACCTTGATTGGGAGGTGCGGTATTGAAAATCATAAAATCGCCGGAAAAGAAGAAATTATGCTATCCTATTTATTGGACAGAAAATACTGGGGACATGGATATGCGCTGGAAGCCTGCAAGGCGGTACTGCATTATGCACAAGAAGAACTGGACATGCAACGAATCGTTGCCATCATCGACCATGAAAACAAACGGTCTCTACGAACAGCCGCTAGTCTGAAAATGAAACCGGAGCAGGAACTGATCTACAAAGGCCGCCATTGTACCCTATTTGTTCTGGAATGATCACTGCTATTTCACAAGCACCTTTATAGCAAAAAAGAAGAACATCCATTGTGTTCTTCTTTTTTACTTGCTCCGCACGTCAGAATCAACTTAGCAATAACTTAAAATTTTTGATACAAAGATGTTACTTTTTTTTCGTGTCTTTGCTTTTATTGTCCGTTCCATCGTCTACCGCATCCTCCACAGTGTCTCCGGCATCCTTTACAGCATTACCGGCATCATCCAAGACATCTTTCGTGCCATCCACTGCATCATCTAATACATCATCTGCACCATCTACCGCGTCATCCAGAACATTATCATTCGATTGATCCTTTTGCGTGCGATCAGTAGCATCCGGTGTTTTTTCCAGCGTATCAGCACTTTCACTGGGAGATGTAGCAGAATTATTAGAATCCTTGGAGCCACATCCGGTAATCATGCCAATTGCCATAACACATACTGCTGTTAAAACGAGTAATTTTTTTCTCAAAACTTTTCACCATGCCTTTCTTCTTGATATTTGCTGTACTAATATCTCCCAAAAGGCAAAAATTATTCATAATTAAAATCACATCCCAAATTAGGATTTTAATGTTGATTTACTCTTTCTGCCATAAAAAATCCTCCGTTTTAAGCACATTTTTCCCAAAAATGGCATATAGCATGATATAATGGTCTTTGAAACATTAAACACCAGATGGAGGAAATTTAAATGAGAACAAAGAAACAACTAATTGCATGTGGCTTATCTATTGCCCTGCTACTGAGCATGATTCCAACCAGCGAAGTA
>CAMWKN010000560.1 GCA_947174825.1 uncultured Clostridium sp. | reverse complement strand
CACCATATCATCCCATGATGAGAAATTATCCTGAAGCATTCGGCAAGTCTTAAATGCTATTTTCGCTGCTTCTTCGTATTCCATAATGCCGCCCATATATGCCCCTCCCACGATGGAAAGCACTCTCACAAGATCCCAAGCAAGCATTCCCTGTTGCGGATATTTCTGCCTCATCTCCTCCAAAAGACTACGTTGGAAGGCAGTATATTCCGAAGCAATTTCTGATGACGATGTACCGGCATTGCAATATTCCTGATATTTCAGATTGTATCCCTGATGCAGACAATGATCCACCATTTCTTTGGCATTCTCATAACTAAACTCACCCCAGCCCCACTCAAATAACTGCTTGACCCGATCTACTTCATCCGCTGACGTATGTGTATCCCATATATCAATCACGCATTTGTACTGATTGCCAATGGTGGGAGAACTGGCAGCAAGAATAAATTTCTGTGTAGGGGTAAGCGATTCTTTAGATGCAGGGACATCTTTCCCAGTCATAAGCCCCAGTATTCCGGTAAAAAACATAATCAAGCAATACATGACCACCATAAAGATTACACAAATTAATATCACGCCAACCAGCCCCAAAATACCAGTAAAGGAATGCAAGGGACTACTGCTATGGCTGGTAGGTGGTGGAACATGAGTAACTCTGGTAACTGCATTACAAAAAAGTGGCATAATTTATATCATCCTTTCCAAATATTGAAATCTAACTACATTGCAGAATCAGCCAGACCTTATCAAAGTCCAGATTTTTTAAATCCTGTTTTCTGATCCAAAAATACAGATGCCCGCAGTCGCCAAACATAAATTCTGCATCTTCTGTTTCAATGGTTCCCATCTGGAAAAGCAGTATCCAGTCTGCCGCCCTTTCTTCAATCTCCTGCTTTTCTGCCTCTGAAATTTTAGCATAATCCAAAGGTTCTCCCATACGATACCCCCTGCTAACCGTTTCACATTCTTCTTCCATCGGCGACTGAATCGTATCCGGATACCCCAATAACTTGGTAACATCCCCCCAGTTATCAATTTCATACCCACATTCTGCACTACACTGGTCATAATCCTCCCACTCCCAGCTTACATCCATACCCTGGTATTGTTCTATAAAATCACCACAGTAAGGCAAGCTAATGTGTTTATCCCATGTTACCGCAAGTTCGGGCATCACAGCATCTTTCTCCAAATCTTTTGGAATATCCATAGCCACCAACTCTGTTTCGTCTGGAAAATAATACACTCTGGCGCAGCCTTTATGTTTCGGATCATATCCCCATAACATGGACATCTGTTCATAGAAAAAACTGAGCACTCCTTTTTTCGGCAAGATGCCCTCGGTATCGTAGGATGCCACTTCTTCCAAACGAATCTACGCCATAAAGGACAGTGGTCTGCTTTTCGTAATCCCATCGTAAGACTCTGCTGTAAATTCCGGCCACTGGAAATCTGCAGGTACAGCAGGTTTTCCTCCGATTTTACTACTGCAGACCGGCAGTGTTTCCTTCGTTTCCTGATAGGAAAGCCGTATCTCATTTTTTTTGATGCTCATCAAGACTTCCTTTAACTTTTTTCGGGTGTTTTCATCCATTGTTTCGCTCATAGTATCGCTCTCCTTTTGTGTATTCTCTTGATCATTAAGAGATGTCAATTTATTGATAATTTTTTCTTTTACTTTTTTTAGACTATTTTCTTTCATGTATACCCTTTCTTTCTCTAATAAATGTGAATTTCTATCATAAATCGACTTCTCTCCAAATTCTAATATTTCACTTTTATGCTCCAAAACCAAATCATACATCCATTTATAGAGATATTGTTCATTATCACTGATCCATTTGTCTATCTTATCCGATTCATCAAGCCATTTCTCCGGATAGTTATAATTTTCCTGATATTTTACATTCGCATAATCATGTATTCCATACGCATAAATAGATGCCATTTCTTCTTCCTTTTTTGTTTGAAGAAAAGATAACACCCTTTCAAATTTTCCCTTTTGGAACGCTCCGCTCTCGTAATATTGCCATACTCCGCAGCGAAGACTCATTCCCTGCCAGTTATTAATTTCCATAAATATAAATGCAAACTCCGGAATGTCCATAAACGGCATGTTCTTGAACCTATCATAAAACAGCATATAAAGCTGTCCTTCATATTTCCAAAACATTTCATGTCCAGATGATTCAAGAGAAACAAGCAATTCATTCAACATATCATATGTCATACTACTTCTCCATAAATTATATATTTCCTGCTGTTAATGGCATTGAACGCACTATCCATATAATTCCTGTCTCAATTCCTCACAGATTGCCGCCATTTCCAACATATCCTCTTCCGGTGTCATTTCGCATAAATTATAGCTAAGTGGTTCTGTCACAAAATCCTTTAATGCCTGATTAATCCCTTCATGCTCGGCTGACGTTGCGGTCAGACATATTTCCCGCTGCTCCTCCTCATCGCCGGACAAATCCCCCAGCTTCACACTGCTATTTACTTTACACTCCAATAA
>CAMWKN010000559.1 GCA_947174825.1 uncultured Clostridium sp. | reverse complement strand
GTATAATTTTCTATATAAAATAAATCCAGTTTCAATTTATCATATGGTGTCGTATTATACTTTCCATATATTTGTGCATATCCGGTCAATCCTGCTTTTACCCTGGTACGAAACTGAAATTCCGGCATATCAGACATATACTGTTCAATAATTTCCGGACGTTCCGGTCTGGGACCGACAAAGGACATATCTCCCCGTATAATATTGAACAACTGTGGCAGTTCATCAATTCTGGTTGCCCGAATAAAACGTCCTACCGCTGTAATGCGTTCATCTTCTCTTTCCGCCAGTCTGGCAATCCCATCTTTTTCTGCATCCACTACCATACTCCGAAACTTATAGATCGTAAACTGCCTGTTTTTCTCCGTGCAGCGAGTCTGACGATACAATACCGGTCCACCATCGCTTAGCTTGATTGCAATTGCCGTAAACAACATGATCCATGATGTCAGTATTGTAGCAAATACCGCCAGGAACAAGTCCAATATTCTCTTAATCAAACGTTGATCGAAACTTAAGGTATATCCTTTTGATAAAACAAAAGGAGTATCAAAAACATGAATGCGATCTCCACCCATCAAAATGATATCGGACAACTTAGGTACTACATAGGCACGAATTTGATTGGCATAGCAGTATTTCAACAAATCATTCCTCTTTACCGCACTGATATCTCCAATAATAACCGCCTGAAAATACTGAATCCGATCTGCAATGGCATCCATTCCTGCATCCACACTAATGGCGTCATAGATCGCATATTTGTCCCGTCTGGTTTCTACCTTGTTTACTAAATTCATGGCAGAATATTCCCCTTCGTAAATCAACAGGATTTTCCACGGCTGAAAAATTCGATTATAAATATGAATCGTAATCACATTCCATATCGTCGATAAAACCATCTCTGACAGCATCAGCAATACCAATACAAACGGAGAAACAAAACGGAATGCCAGCAGCGAAATGACCACATACATCACAATATTCGATAAGAATAAACTCAGATATTGTGATAACATAACCTCAATTCTACGCAATTGACCAATTTTAAGCCCACCATACATATTTGAAAAGAAGAAAAGAATCACTGCATACAAAGCAATAATCACATAATGTCCACGACGATAAAATTGATATACATACATGGTATCTGCATAATGATGATACCATGCATAGGCAAACAATACCGCCATGAGAATGATATTGATTACCGATGCAAAAAATAAGATTGTCCGCTTATAGGGATCATAATTTCTCATCCTGGGTACTCCTTATAATTAAATATTGGAGTCAAAAGGTATTTTGACCCTAACTGATGCTACGGATTGCTACATTGCTACGCAATTTTCGCAATCCTACAAAGTCTACGCTCCGCTTCGGTCGGTGCTTAACAAACGTCCACCGGACGTTTAGCACCCTCCATTCTCGCATATTTGCAAGCAAATCTGCTTCATGTCGGTGTTTGACGGGTCAAGCTAGTAGATAGCAAATTGCGTGTAAACACGCATTGCTATCTACTTTTGACCCTAGCATCAGATTATGCCATCAGATTCGTTAATCCCTGCTGTTCAATATTTTCCAGGGATCGGAAAATATGCTCATTTGCCAACTTCTCTGCCAATTCCTGATCACCAGCTTTAACAGCCTCCAATATGGTATTATGCTCTTCGCTTGCCTGACCAGCACGTTCTTTGGTGGATAAGGTATTTCTACGGACACGTTCCACGTAATGGTGATAATCCGAAAGTATGTGTTCCAAAATCTTGCTGCCACAAGACTCGTATAAGCGTAAATGGAAGCGGTTATCCAGCTCAAAAATCTGCTCCCAATGCTGTTTTTGAATATGGAAATTACTCAGATAGACGATTTCCTCCAATTCATCAATCTGTTCCTGTGTGATATGCTCACATGCCCACTTGGCACATAACCCCTCTAAATAGGAACGAATCACATAGATGTCATAGATATCCTGAGAGGTAATTCCGTTCACATATGCCCCTTTATTGGGAACAATGCGAACCAATCCTTCCAGTTCCAGCTGCCTGAGTGCTTCTCGTACAGGCGTCCTGGAAACTCCCAAATCCTTACTAATGGCTGCTTCCTTTAGCTCCTCTTTTTCCTGATATTTCCCAGTCAGAATATCTTCTCTCAATTTATGAAAAACTCTGCCACGCAGAGAATATTGCTCCGTCATAACTGCCTCCATCCATCTTATCATAGGAGAGCTCCCTCATACATTGTATTGCCTGCATACAACACACTGTACTCTGCAAAAAAGCTCAATTTTCTCCTACTAATTACTCTACTCTGAAATCCATGTCTCATTGTATACACTCCATACAAACTTGTCAATATGAAACAATTTCCTATATATTACCTATCGTTACCTTTCAAAATTATTTTTTTAAATAGATAATTTTCTGTTATCCGTCAATAAATCTGCAATTCGTCCTGCTGTTTCATTCAAACTTTGTCGGCAATGGCCGAATAAACAAAAAAGGACCGGTATAGTGGGTTAAACCACTGTC
>CAMWKN010000558.1 GCA_947174825.1 uncultured Clostridium sp. | reverse complement strand
ATCAAAATGTAGATATTTCAGGAGTAACACCAGTACGAAGTGCTGCTGAAAATGGACATCTTAATATTATTGAATTATTATATCAAAATGGAGCCCAATTTGATGTAAGTGAGGCAAGGAAAAACCCTTTGTTTGGTGCTATATATGATGGTTATTATGAAGTGGCAAAATTTCTTATTGATAAAGGTATAGATATTACAGCAAGCTACTCAATTGGTAAATTGGAAAATGTAGACGCATATGAATATGCAAGACAATTTGGTCAATTAGAGATTGCTGATTACATAAAAGAAAAGTTAGAAGCAAAGAAGATTCATTAAAAATATTGTATTCTTTATACGGCAGTTACAATATAAAATTCTGAAGAAAAATGCAGTTTTTTTAGTATTTTGATGTGTCGTGATAAGACGCTGGATGAGCGGGCAGATATTTTATTGAATGGGACGATACGGGGAAAGTCAAATTTTCATTTGCGGTTGTGAGCTGTAATTCCTTTTGTTATAATGTGTCTGTAAGTTATTTCAATGAAAAACTGCAAAGTAGGGGAAGGTATTTAAGACGGAGGAAGAAAAGCGAATGACGGAAATGATTACCGGAAAGCAGGGGAATGCCCAGGTTTTTACAACCAATAATAAAGAGAATGCCATGGATGAATACGCCAGAAAGCAGCTGCAGATGATTTGTAATCATCCGGTGGCAAAAGATAGTGTGATTCGTGTGATGCCGGATGTGCACCCTGGTAAGGTGGGAACCATTGGTTTGACCATGACGGTTGGCGATTGCATTATGCCAAATCTGGTGGGGATTGACATTGGTTGCGGTATGTCACTGGTGCAGGTCAAGGCAAAAAAAATAGAATTTCAGAAAATGGATACGGTGATTCGGGAAAATATTCCCTCCGGCAGCAGTATTCGGAAAAAAGCCCATATGATGGCAGAGAGCTTTGATTTTTCCCGCTTATACTGTTACCATGCCATTCGGCGGGATAGTGCTGAGAGAAGTTTAGGAACTCTGGGTGGTGGCAACCATTTCATTGAAGCGGATCAGGGGGCAGATGGGGCAATCTATCTGGTGGTACATTCCGGCAGCCGTCATCTGGGCAAAGAGGTTACCGAATACTATCTGGACTTAGGACAGAAGGAACATCGGGAACGGGAAGAAGATGTACCCTATGAACTGGTCTGTTTAGAGGGAAAGCGGATGGAGGAATATCTCCATGATGTTCAGGTGGTTCAGGAATATGCAGCATTAAACCGGGAAATTATGCTTACAGAACTGATGAAGGGAATGAAGCTGAAAGCTCTGGAGCAATATGATTGTATTCATAATTATATTGATGCGGAGAAAGAGACAGTGGAGAGTCTGGGGGCACCAGTGTTGCGAAAAGGTGCCATTTCTGCCAGAGAGGGGCAGCGCGTGATTATTCCCATAAATATGCGGGATGGAATTATTTTAGGGCATGGCAGGGGAAATGCAGAATGGAATCTGTCAGCGCCTCATGGCTCTGGACGGGTTCTCAAAAGGGAGGATGTGGCAGCCAGATATACGGTTTCTTCTTTTAAGGCAGAAATGAAAGGCATTTATTCCAGCTGTATTGGGAAGGACACCTTAGATGAAGCCCCCTTTGCCTATCGTCCTTTGGAGGATATTCTGGAGGTTATAGAGGATACCGTATCTGTGGAGCAGGTAATAAAACCCATCTATAATTTTAAAGCGGGAGATGGATCCCGGAGGGGAGGTTCCCGAAAATGATAATTCAGCTTAGTTCTGGTCAAGGACCGGCAGAATGTGAACTGGCGGTGGCAAAGTTATTTCAGTCATTGCAAAAAGAGTATCCGGATCTGGAAATCCTGTCCTCTCACCTGGGGAAGGAAAAGGAGTGGTATACCGCGATTTTGTTCGCCACAGATCGGGATTTGGCAGAACTGGATGGGAGCATACAATGGATTTGTCAGAGCCCTTTTCGTCCACATCATAAGAGAAAGAACTGGTTTGTGGATGTCAGTGTGATTCCAGAGCAGGAGAAGATCTGTACGGAGCAGGAAATCAAAATGGAACGCTTTCATTCGTCTGGAAAGGGCGGTCAGAATGTAAATAAGGTAGAAACGGGAGTCCGGCTGACACATTTACCAACCGGAATCGTAGTTACCTCAACAGCGGAGAGGAGCCAGGCACAGAACCGCAAGGACGCCATGAAGAAGCTGTATGCTCTGTTATATGAGAAGCAGAAGGAAGCAGATGCCAGACAGAAGAGCGACGCCTGGCAGGAGCACACACGCATTGTCCGGGGGAATCCGGTGCGGGTATATGAGGGGATGGGATTTCGCAGGAAGCGTTGATCGAATTCGTTTTCCAAGTATTACATCTTAGATTTGATGTAAAAACTATTTGATTCCAAAAAAGAGTTGTACTCGTATTTATGTATAGGAAAATGCTCGCAACATGGTGGTTTATCAACAAAAACGCTTTGGTGTTTTTACAGAGTTGATTTAGTATCACTTCACATGGTATTGTCATGTGCTAGTGATACTTCA
>CAMWKN010000557.1 GCA_947174825.1 uncultured Clostridium sp. | reverse complement strand
AAAATACGCAGTGTAGTGGTTTTTCCAGAACCATTCGGTCCCACAAAACCAAACAATTCCCCTTTATCAATATGCAGGTTCAAACGATTTAAGGCAATAAATTTTCCATATCGTTTTTCCAAGTCCCTAATCTCAATCACGATCCCATCCTCCTTTCCAGAACCAATCTCGGCAATCCAAATACCTCATAATACCCCACCAGGTTTGGATATAAATTCGCATCCAGATCTTCGATCTGATAAATCAGCTCCATTTGCTTGTTTTTATCAATATATTTTGCCAAATCCGTAACCACCGCTTCCTTTCCGGCAGTAAAAATCAATTCCCGTTTCCCGCTTTTCTGATTTACAGCATAGACATTTCCCAGGAATGGCTGTCCATCCGTCTCTGGTGTATCTCCCGGATATGTGCGAAGCTCATTGAAAAGATCAAACTCTACATTCCCTGCTTTTTGATAACTTAACTGAAGCAGTTCCGGTAAACCTGCCGCTCCCAAATCATAGTGAATGGTATACTCCCCTGTACTTAAGCCTCTGCCCATTATCCATTCTTGTGGAGCATCCTGTGCAAAACGATCCACCGTTCCCACAGAATCAACTGCCATCTCTCCCAGATCGTCGCTATTCAGCTTCTGTACTACTGCAGACTCTCCATAAAGATCTACATCATACTGCTTCGTATATGCCGTGGACTGATCCGATGCCAGGAAACCATAGAAGTAATAGCCACCGATATCTTCCACCATATCCATATAACGGTTCAGCATAACCGTACGCCGCAGACCTTTCACATCATTGTTATGATACAAATAAAAATCATACTCCGTCACCTGCGCTGCCGTCTCCTCTCTCGAACTGACATTCTGAATCCATGCCTTAGCCACATCCAGCTGATCCAGCGAAACACTCTCCCCCTGTTTCAGTTCTCCCAGAGATATCAGATCACCATTGCATATGATAGCACATTGTTCCAGATCATAGTCAGAATGGTTCGTAACAATCCCAGCCAAAGCATCATGGCTTAAATTCATATCCGTAAACTCTACCCTGCCCTTTGTTTCCACTTCCTGATTTTGCTGAAATGGCAAGCTGTCAAAAGCAGACAGGTTTTCCATATGCATAGTGGTTTTCTGATCCTGATACTCAAACCTGCACTTATAATCCATATGGCTGGACTGAGCATTATTATAAGAATATTCTTCTTCCATGCGATATGGAATTAGATGTTTTTCTGATACTTCCATATCAAAAGGATCATTATTCGGGCTGGTAAGCATCATATTTGTCTGCATTGTAGAAACCTCTTTATTTGACAAATCAATTTCTGATAAATAGTTGATATATGGATGTTTCACACGGGTACCGGTACCAATCAGGTAAATCAATACAGAACACACCACAGCAGATACTGGAATCAGACCCCAAAGCCATTCTCTTTTTCCACGCTTCCGCAAAATGGAATACAAAATCGGTCCGATAAATACCGCATAAAACAGTAACAACACCGCATATAATGCCACATTCGGCAAACCATTTACCTCTGTTGCCTCCAGACCATTTCCCAAAGACAGTGCGCTAAATTCATCATAATAATCAAAATCAAGTCCCTGAGCCAGAGTGTCCTCTTTCAGTAACTGGTTTTTTCGATCCATGCTCATATTCAGATAAAACATACTTTGCAGTCTTTCTGCTATTTTACCTCCTATAGCCAGATCAAAAGTAGAAACCATTACACAGCCTTTCCCATAATCCATCTTCCCTACTAACATGGTGTTTTTCTCACTGAGAATCGGCTTCATATTTTCGATTTGAAGTTCACTGACATCCAGATCTGTCCCAAAAGAGGTGGATATCTTTTTGGCATTACCAATGGTTCCCTGTAACAGAGTACCGGAAAATGCCTTTAATGTTTTTTCCGGCTGGGCACCGGTTCCCAGAATCAAGGTACCACCCATACGGACCCACTCGTTAATGGCTGCAATCTGCTTCTCCGAGAACTGTGTTGTATCAAACTGGTTAATGACCAGAACATCAAAGAGATCCAAAGTTCTGGCATCATCAGTCAACATCCAGTCCTGCACTGCCTCCACTGACAATTCATCTGTACCTGTCTTACCAGTCGTATCTGTCATATAGGACAAACTGGCAGCATTTTCTGATATACAACCATACCATGCACCGCCATATACCATCTCATTTGCCATTACCAACTGTTTTCCCAAATGATTCCCATCCAGCAGTTTTCCCTTTGTATCACACAAAGTAGTCTGTAATGCACTCGATGGATACGAAAACAGTAATGTATATTCTTTCGTTTCCCCTGCTGCAATTTGTACCTTTTTATCTACCACCGTTCGATTGGACGTATTGGCATCCTGTGCATTGAGATACATACGAAAAATCCCCTCAAAATCTTCTCCGCTGTTTTTCAAAGTCAGGTGAACTGGTGAAAACCTTCCACTGCGAATGTTGTTTCCTGACAGTCCAACATGGATACTGACATCAATATCACCAACCTGATACGTCGTATAACGA
>CAMWKN010000556.1 GCA_947174825.1 uncultured Clostridium sp. | reverse complement strand
CCGCATGAAAAGTAACGAGGAAGAGTAATGGAAAAGGAAAAAAAGAAATTTAACATACAGACCTATCGGGAAATATTGGCTTTTACGGAAGGAAAAAGTTTGGATGAAATCGAAAAAGCCAGAGAAGAAGGAAAACGACCATACCAGAAAATACTTCTGGCAGTGGCTGCCGGAGTGTTTACCTTTGTGATTGCTGCTTTATTTCATTTTGTCTTTTTAAGATGATCTTTTTTAGGAAGATATTTCACAAAATAGTAAATTGGCGTTATTATTACCATAAAGGGAATTGACAGGGGAATAAAAATGAAATAGTAGTTAGGAGAAAATTTTCATGTATGATTTAAGCACAGATCAGGCGAATAAGTATAAATATCTGACAAAATTATTAAAGGGGAATGTATATTTAAGAAAAGAATGTCCTTATTGTGGTCATACTTTGGAATGGGATGATCGAATATATGAAAATCTGGTATTTGAGGTATCCAAGAATAAAGTTTTTCCAGATAAAATAATGTATGGCGGGCATCCAGAATTGCTGATTGTTTCACAAAAAGCACTTATGGCTTTTGAAAATGAAAAAGTTTCAGGATATACTCCATTCCCGATAACAATATGTGAAAAGGGGAAAGAATTAGAAGTTCAATACTATGTTCTAAGAGTGGAAGGAAAAGCGGAATTTAATTACAAGAAAATGGGATGTAAACCACGATTTTATTGTAAAGTATGCAATTATGCTGAAGTGGACAGAACAAATTTTGAAAGAACATATCTAAAAGATGGCAGCTGGGATGGCTCAGATTTGTTTTTAGGGAATATGTGTACTGACAGAGTATTAGATATTATAAAAAAATATGAATTAACAGGTTTCATGGCAAAAGATATTTTGTATGCCTTGAATCCGCATGTAGATTTGTCGGTGTATATAAGATTGTGAAATAAAAAGTTAAGATGATGGCAAGGGCATTGGCTTGTTTGTAACATGAGGAAATGATATAATGTTCGCAAAGGCAAAGTGAAGCACTTACTAAGAAACAGCAGAAAATTTATTTTCTTGCTGTTTCTTAGTAAGTGTTGAGCGCACCCGCGAGTCATGAAAACTGGTAGTTTTCATGACTTTGCCGTAGCGAATACAGAAAAGTAATGATAATCGGACCGAGCAAGCGCGCCCGTGAGCTATGAAAACTATCCATTTTCGTGGCTTTACCGGAGCGAATTCAGAAAGGTAATAAAATGGCAGAGAAACAGGTATATGAAATTATGCATCTCGATAGAAGGGTTGCAAGGATCAGTGATGCGGGACATTGCAAAATATATTATAAGTCCTTTATGCCATATAATTTATATTTAGAAGAATCTGATGATATTGACACCCTGGTAAATAACATTACCAATTTTCATTATTGGTGTGCAACAAGAGTGCTTACCTTAGACAGACAGTATGCCAAAGAAATCTTAAACAGCATCGGAATGATGCAGGCTGTGACAGATAAGGATAGGGCGAAAATTGCATTATCTTATCGCTGTGCATCTCTGACAGATGTATTTTGGGTTAAAATAAATAAAGAAAAAATCTCTTTTCGAGATGTGAATTTATATGAGAATCATCTGGACCGGATTTTTATTGATATTGCACTACAAGGCAGACAATATACTGTGCAAAATGAATATTTGGCAAGAGATTTGTCAACAAATGGATGTTTTCCAAAGGCATGGCAGAGAAGTAAGGATGGTTTCCGTTTACTGAAAGATGGTGGACAGGATGCGGTGGAACGGGAATTGCTTGCCAGTCAGATATGCAGGTGTTTTGATGTTTCCCAGGTATTATATGAGAGAGATTACTTTGATGGGGAAAAAGTCAGTGTCAGCAACAATATTACCTCAAAAGAGTATTCCATTGTTTCCATGGAAGCCTTTACGATTTATTCATTAAATCATAATCGGGATACCAAGAAATATATTCTGGCACTGGACAGGCATAATTATTATATGATGAATATTGTAGATTATCTGGTTGGAAATACGGACAGACATTGGGGCAATTGGGGGGTGTTGGTTCGTAATGATAATAATAAACCAGTTAGGCTGCATGACCTTATGGACTTCAATCAAGCCTTCCAGGCATATGATAATTTGGAAGGTGCCAACTGTCAGACAATGTTTAGAGAGCAAACCAGCCAGAAAGATGCAGCGATCCAGGCGGTAAAAAGAATTGGATTGAATCAGATTAGTGAAGTGAGAAAGATTGTGTTTCAAGAGTTACCGCAGTTTTATGAGATGTTTTGCAAAAGAATGAACTTGTTAAAGTCAGTGGAGAACTGATGCAAGGAACGTTAAATTATTTCCCTTAAACGGGTATTATATTTAGAATTTGTACAGTGAATGTTATTATTTTTAGAAAAAAGAAAAGAGGTAAGACATGCAGCGGATTAAAGAAGATATCAAAAATAAAAGCTACCATCATGTCTATCTGTTGTATGGCGAGGAAGATTATCTGACACGCTTATACCGGGATAGCCTAAAAAAAAGTATTGTAGAAG
>CAMWKN010000555.1 GCA_947174825.1 uncultured Clostridium sp. | reverse complement strand
CTGCCGGGGGATCTGTCTTCCGGGTCTCGGTTTGTCAGAGCATCCTTTGTGAAAATGAATTCGGTTTCCGGAGAGTCGGAGGCAGAGAGTGTCAGCCAATTTTTTCATATTCTGGGATCCGTTGACCAGCAGCGGGGTTGTTGCGATGTGGGAGATGGAGAGTATGAAATCACATTTTATACTTCCTGTTGTAATGCCAGTCAGGGTATTTATTATTATACTACTTATGATAACCATCAGATTACGGCAGTGGATATGCACCAGGTGGATCTAAAGGGGCGGAATCTGACACGTTATCCACTGATTAAGGAGGAGCAGATTTATCGGCAGAATTGAGATGGCTTGTCTAAGCGATTACAATATTTTTATGTTTTTTTGAGTTGTTGTTGATTCGATTGTTGAAAAATAATGGATAAAATGATAATCTTATATCACTTGTTTTTTAGAATAACAAGATGACTTATTATGCAAAAGGGAGGAAATGTGATGAAAGATACATGTAAAGTATTAGGTGGTATTATTATCGTGCTGGGAGTGATTGGAACGATTGTGCTGGCAGTTGCAGGCGGAAAAACACCGGATTATGGTTTGTACAGCGTGCATTATGAAAGGAGCTGGCCATTAACGATAGGATATTTATTTGGAGGAGGACTATCTACTGCTTTTACTGCGACAGTGTTTTATGCATTGGCAGAGATTTTAGAAGATCTAGAAAGTGTAAAATACCTTCAAAATGAAATTATGAGAAATATGCATGACATGGAAAGTATTGTTTCTAATGTGTCGGGCTCAGCAGATTTACCTTCTTCTAATGTTAATGTTTCAGATGCAAGTAGTTCCATTTATGGCTTTAGCGGTGATGGTGGATGGACATGTCCGGAATGTAATAGAAAGAACAGGTCATTTGAAAATTCCTGTTCATGCGGATATTATAAGGGATAGTGTAATTTTCTTAAATGAATATTGACAAAGTGGCAGCAGGAATTACTTCTGCTGCTTTGTTAATTTAGTAAAATATTTACTTTTTAATGAAATATTAATCAAGGGAAGCTGATTATTGGTGTAGAAACCTGTTTTATGAACAAGTTGATGTTAACAAATTAATGCATTTATCCCAATTTTTTCTTTGAACTACTTGACAATATAAAGTAGCTGTTGTATAGTGTATCTGTGCTACTTGACGATACAAAGTAGCGTTCTAGATATATTATGTAATATTTCAAATCTAATAAACACATATTATCGTTTAATCCAAAACTTTGCGTATGGAAAAAGTATGGTTTATAGAGAATGAAGTAGTAATAGAATCATTTGACAAGCTATGAAAAAAATTCTAGAATGAAAACTAGGGCATATAAGGATACAAGAAATATGCGGATAGTGTTTGTGCAGATGAAATATTTGTACATTACTAAATAGATAAAGTAACAAAAACGTAAAAAATTCATGAAAAACGAGAGGAGAGTCAAAATGAAAACATGGAAAAAGCATTTAGCAATCTTATTTGCTGCCAGCATGATTATTACTGCTTTGCCTATCAATGCCCAGGCAGCCAGCAAATCAAAAATCAAACTCAGCAAGAGCAAACTGACATTAAATGTTGGTAACACGAAGACATTGAAGCTGAAAGGAACGAAAAAGAATCCAAAGTGGTCTTCTTCTAAAAAGAGCGTTGCCACTGTGACAAAAAAAGGTAAGGTAAAAGCAAAGAAAAAGGGAAGCACTGTTATTACAGCGAAGCTGGGAAAGAAAAAGTATAAATGTAAGGTAACAGTAAAGTCAAAGACGACGACACCTGCTGCAGTGCCAAATACTGTGCCAACCACTGTGTCGACAGAGAAACCAGCGGTAGTACCGGGAAATACACCAACGAAAGACCCAACAGTAACACCGACAACACCACCGGTTTTACCAAATAATTATCAAACCTTGGCAGATTATATTACAACGAATGGGACGTTTGATTCTGAAGAAGAGGCTTATTCAATTGAAAAATCAGAACAAATAGAGGAAGCAATACTCGATACTACAATTTCATATAATGCTTCAAAGAGTAGCTTTGAATTTGTTGCAATGCTTGTTGCTGAAAATGGTGTGGGTAATATACTTTCACTAGAGATTACGCCTCAGGACTATACGAAAGGTGATATGTTGTATATATTATTCGAGTCAATAGATAATTATTTATATGCAGGGGGTGAGGTAACTCTATCTTCTGTGACAGCAACAAATACTGGTATTACATACATTGAAACAAATGCAGCAGCAGAAATAAAAGATGATATGTATGATCTGGCAGATGATATGTTTAATCTTGGATTGCAAAGCTGGAGTTCCATGTTGGAGGAGAACAACGTAGGAGTGACTCTTAAGGATCTTGGATTTACATCGTATGAGGGATAGGGTAGTCTTTTATACGAATAATGATAAAGTGGCAGCAGGAATATTTCTGTTGCTGCTTTTCATTTTATTTCTTTATAGATTTTGTTACATAGAAAGAGGAGGGGAATGTGTATGAAAGTGAAAAGTAGACTAAT
>CAMWKN010000554.1 GCA_947174825.1 uncultured Clostridium sp. | reverse complement strand
CATATGCCATGGCTGTGTTCGCCAATCTGTGTGCAACCGTCAATTCCGCAAAGACCATGCTGGTGTACTTGGGTTTGTGTGCATCCTGACACACCGCATGAAAACGTCATTTCTTTTGCCTGAACTGCAACCTTACTCTCTGCCTCCGCTATCTTCACATTTTCTGTCTGTACCGTTTCTACAATCGCTGTCTGCGATGTAACTTTAGATTCCACTGAGCCTTGATTCATCGCATAACCTGGAACTATGCCACCCGATACCATTGCAATCGCCACAAATGCAATAGCCGATAATACTATTTTCTTTACCATCTTCATCTTCCCTTTCTGAACAATTTCACAGTAGCGTTCTGCACGCCAGAAGTCTTTTTTGCAGCATCTTCCATCAGGTTTGCACAATTGGCACAGTCTACCTCAATCTTGTAAGTCTTTTTCATAGTAAAGTTCCTCCTTGAAAATTTTTTTGAATTTTACGATTAAGTACTTGTTAATTGTTCTGATTGTAGTATAATATAAACAGAACCAAAAGTCAATATATTCAGTGAGTATTTTTCCAAACGGACAAATGTTATTTCCGAATGGGCTAATGTTTCTCAAAATGAAAGGAGCAAATATAATGACTCATATAAAACTGCCACATCAACATGGAGAAAAGAATGAAACTGAAATGATACAGACACAGATACGCTGCATAAACAACTTCCAGACCGTAGCAGACATATTTAAACAGCTTGGAGATACTACCAGAATACGTATCTTCTGGCTTTTATGTCACTGTGAGGAATGTGTTATTAATATTTCCACAATATTAGAAATGTCAAGTCCGGCTGTGTTCCACCATTTGAGACCATTAAAAAACAGTGGGTTGATCGTATGCCGTCGTTACGGAAAAGAAGTTTATTACCGTGCGGCAGACACAGAGCAAAGCCGACTTCTGCACCAAATGATTGAAGAAGTCATGGAAATTGCTTGTCCTGAATAGAAAGGGTAATTATTATGGATAAAGAATTATATCAATTGCAAAATAAACTGCAGTCCATTTCAAACAGCTATATAAAAAAAGTTCCACTTTACCGAGGAATCGAACTGTATTTCTTCACAGTAAAAACAAATGCCTTTTCCATGCAACATTCAAAACTGAATTATATTATGGAGATCAACTATTGTCGAAAAGGACGACTTGGTTGGAAAATGGGAAATGGAAATCAGATTTATCTGGGACCTGGAAATTTTTCATTGCATACCTTAGACACTTGTGCAGACTCTACTATATATTTTCCAACTGAAAATTATGAAGGGTTGACATTATGTGTAGACTTTCACAAGCTTGCTGAAAATCCACCGGAACTTTTAGAAAGTACAGGCATCTGTCAGGAAATATTTAATGATAAATTCTGGAAAAACAGTACATTTGCCTCTTTCGCCGGCAATACGCAGACCGATGCCATTTTCTCAGCATTTTACGAACGGCAGGAAAATCTGAAGCTTTCATATCAAAAAATAAAAAGCATAGAGCTGCTTCTTTATCTGAGTAAAATGGAACTCGATCAGAGCAATTGTCTGACTGAATATCAATCAGAACAAGTAGAAGTTGTTCGCAGGGTACACGACTATCTTACTGAGAATATCGGTCAGCGTATTACTATTGAAGAATTGGCACGGCAGTATTTAATTAACCCCACCACTCTGAAAACAGTTTTCAAATCCGTTTATGGAAACTCCCTTGCCGCACATATCAAAGAACATCGCATGGAATTGGCTGCCAGACTTCTGCGGGAAACCGATTTGAATATGGCTCAAATCAGTGAACAGGTCGGTTATGAAAGTCAAAGTAAATTTACTGCTGCTTTTAAAGCGTATTATCAGATACTGCCTAAGGAATACAGAAAAAAATAATGAAAGTAGAGCAAATTCTGCAATTTCCCTATTTCCCTTCTAATCAGGACAAAATAATTTCCAAAAGGGCAATACACTTAAGGCAACACCGCACAATTGCCTAATTATATCAGTTTTGAATATCAAAAAATGTATTCAAACAAAAGTGACAAATAAAAAAAGTGAAAAAGCCGATACTTACAATTTTCCGTAAGCATTATGTACTGAGGGATGTCTTAAGCGAATAAAAAGGTATACCTTTGCTCGTTTGCAAAGGTGTAATCGCCAAAACTACGGAAAAATAGCCGCAGGATATCCTAACAAAAATAATGTTGCCAAAGTTGACTGCAGATACTGTCATGCAACAACGTTGAGAAAGTCGAAAGGCAAACATCACGATATAATTGAGGTGTTTGAAAAGTTCACATATTTAGAATAACCGATTGGTTTATCCAAAATTATTGATAATTGTCAATTAAAATGAGAGACCGTCGGCAGGATAGATTCCACAAGGAATCTGTCTTGTCGACGGTTTTTTGCTTTTCGACACTTTTTTTCTTCAAAATTTTATATAATACAATATGAAAATAATAAATTCGCCTGATATGCATTAGGGCTAAGGATACAAAATATGGTCGTTTTGCAAAATATGCAAAACAGCATATTCAGTACCCTT
>CAMWKN010000553.1 GCA_947174825.1 uncultured Clostridium sp. | reverse complement strand
ATATTGCAGTATGTAGTATAGAAACTTATGAATCTTCTTCGGATATCCTGTTTCCTATGGGAGAAGAATTTGATTTTCCAGATAGTGTATTTGGCAGTAAGTTAATCCATTCCTATGAACAATTGCAGACTTTGATCGGGGAGATTGAGGGGCAATTGACGCAGAAACCCGATAATGGCTTACAAAGCATTCTTCTGCAATTAATAAAATATGACCAGTCTTATTTTGTATCAAATGCACTTTGTGTTAACTTGACATTGATGAATGCAGGTATTGATTTGAACTTACAGGCTGTATGGCTTCGTGATGCAGGGCAGGGGAATTATTATCTGGATATCTGGCTGGACAAAGTTTGTGATAAGACAGAGCAGACTTCTGAGATGAGATATTATAGCAGTTTTGTCACTGTCCCCCAGACAATTGCCAGACAATGTAATATGGTTTTGTTTCAATATTCTGAATAGTAAATGGAAGAAAATTAGAGAAATGAGGTGTGTATTATGAATCAAAAACAGAGAAAAAAAGGAATGAAGTATGTACTACTGCTGGCAGGAATACTACTTCTGTTATCGTCATCGGTGGAATCGCAGGCAGCAGCCAGAAAGCCTAACCTATCCAAGAAAAAACTGCATATGACGGTGGGGAAACAGGAGCGCTTATCGGTCAAAAACAAAAAGGGGTATGTAGTGTCCTGGAAGAGTAACAAAAAGGCAGTTGCAACTGTATCCAAAACCGGAAAAATCAAGGCAAAAAAGAGCGGATCTGCTAAAATTACAGCTATTGCTAAGCCAAGTCAGGATGGAAAGTCCTATCGTTTGGTTTGTAAGGTATCCGTTAAGAAAGGGAAAGCGGCAGATAGTGGAAAGAGATCTGGACAGCAGGGGAATTCATCAGTTGGATCTAAGGAAAATTCAAGTCCAGCGGTATCACCAGAGGTGGGGTCCGTATCGCAAGACCCAGCGACATCAGGTCAAGTACCGGGGTTAGCAACGTCGGCTCCAATAGTATCCGATCTGGTAATACCAGCGCCAGCGGTATCTGATGCGCCGATATCGAATCTGGCAACGCCGGCACCAGCAGTATCCTGCCAGCCATTACCAAATCTTCCGGCAGTTCCTGCAACCGGATCTGCAGTAGCCGATGGAGAATTAAAGCTGTTATTTGGCAATTATAATGATGGATTGTTAGATGGAGACTTCTTTGGAAATCGGATGATTGATTCCTATGAGCAGCTACAGAGTTTGCTCCATGAGACGAAAGAAGAAATGGGAAATGTTACATGGCAGGGGGGCTGTGATCGATTGCAGTGGTATATCAATCAGTTGGAGACCATAGGGCAGGATTATTTTACAGATCATGTACTTTGTATCAACACGATGATGGTTGCCAGGGGATATGATTATACATTGGATTATGCAGTGGCAGTTGTAGAAGAGGACGGAACAAAAGCACTACAGCTCTGTTTGGGACGGCATTACAGTTTGAAAGATGGCGAGTGTGTGACTTGTGATATGCCGTATTACAGCTACTTTATCCAGTTGCCACGGGAATTGGTACAAGATTGCAAGAGCGTGGTATGCAGCCTGGTATCGGGTGGAGTTGTTGTTCCATCAGGGAAACCGGAATATCCCTATATGATGCAGGGTGTTCTGCGGATACTGGATCAGGTTTGCTATCCGATTTCGTAATTGGACAGATATTGTAAACATAGGGAGTGATCGGAAATAACCGTGCTAGGTAAAATACTTGGTACGGTTATATTTTTGCGTTTTTTATTTCTGCTTGAGGGAGGACAAAATTGAATGAGTTATAGAATAGTACGAAAGAAGAAGTGATGGTATGGTTGGGTCGATAAGTATAACAAAACTAAATTAATTTAATATATATATTTATTGATGATTTAAATAGAGGGACAGATTTAACAGTAGAGAAGATTGTATGGAGATTGAAAATTTTCATACAATATTATATAAAACAGTGCTTGATAATGGTGAATAGAAAAATGGTGTGATGGTTTTATGAAAAAATTGATGGTTAAAAAGAAAATATTCTAAAAACAATTGACATAATAACAAAAATATTTTATTATATAATAGCATGGAAAAGGACTATAAAGGATTATGGGAGGGGGGGTTTAGTGGATATTGAATATTTACATCAAAAAATTAAAGAAGAATGTAGAAAACGAGGTATAACTATATCTCAATTAGAGAAGGAACTTGGCTTTAGTGTAGGATCTATTGGAAAATGGAGTCAATCGGCTCCTTCGATTGAAAAAGTTGTTGCAGTTGCTGATTTTTTTGGATTGTCAGTGGACGAGTTGTGCGGCATTAAAAAAACAAAGGATGATATGCAATTTGTTGAAAAAATGATACAAAAAACAATCGAGGGAGGACTGGCTTGGTATTCCTGTTCTGAAGATGAAATTTTGCATTTTAGATTTTCAACTATAGAAGATTTGATCAAACCTTATCAGATATATGTTGCACCATATGATGTTGGAAATTTTCTTTTATTGTCTGATGAAAACCAAAGAAAACGCTTGTATATTAA
>CAMWKN010000552.1 GCA_947174825.1 uncultured Clostridium sp. | reverse complement strand
GTATTATGCCAGGCAGATTGGCGTGGATTATGGACGAATTACGATTCGTAACCAGAAAACCAGATGGGGGAGTTGTAGTGGAAAAGGAAACCTGAATTTTAACTGTCTGTTAATGCTGGCTCCAGCAGAGATTCAGGATTATGTGGTGGTTCATGAACTGTGCCATCGCAGGGAAATGAATCATTCTCCTAGGTTTTGGGCAGAAGTGGCGAAAATTATGCCGGATTATCAGGAGCGGAGAAAGTGGCTGAAAGAGCATGGGCAGGAGATTATGAGACGGATGCTGGGAGAGATCTGACTGTTTTTTTAGGAATATTTTATTCAATGAAAAATATATGATATTTAGCAGCTGAAGTAATAGATCGTGAATACGAAGGAGAAATGAGGTAAAATATGAAATATATGATTCGTTTTTTGTGTGCAATTATTCTTTTCATCACGGCTAATTTATATTCCATTTGCCAACTTTATCGTATACCAAATACCTGCATCTGGTTTATTATTTTACTATTTATTGCTATTAATATTCATCCCTCTTTGGAAGACAGAAAATTAATGACAATAAAATTACGGAGATGTGCCAGAGGATGCGAGTGTTTAAAACTCTTTCTGTTTTCGACGATACTGTCTATTGTATATTCTGTTTTGGGCTGGATAGGCATGCTTGGGCTTCCTGCCCTCACAGAAGCAGTTCGTTTCTGGCTTTTGAATTCTCTGTTCGTATTTCTTGCAGAGGCGCTTGTATTCTGGAACGGCATGATTCGAATTTATTTAAATTCCAATCAGCTGGGGATCAAATGGCGTGTGATTGGCGCTCTCTGTGGGATGATTCCTATTGTGCATTTGTTTGTTCTGATAAAACTAATCCGTATTGCATCGGCAGAAGTACGTTTTGAAAATGACAGAATAATACGCAATCAAGTACGCAGACCGGAGGCGGTTTGTCGTACAAAATATCCTATTTTGCTAGTGCATGGCGTGTTTTTCCGGGATTATCGCTTCTTTCAGTATTGGGGACGGATTCCAAAGGAATTAGAAGAAAATGGTGCCACTATTTATTACGGAAACCAGCCATCAGCTGCTTCTGTGGAAGAAAGTGCCCGATATTTAGATAAACGTATCCGGCAGATTATAGCCGAAACACATTGTGGAAAAGTAAATATTATTGCCCATTCAAAAGGAGGGCTTGACTGCCGTTACGCCCTGGCTGCTCTGGGAACAGATGAGTTTGTCGCTTCTCTGACAACGATTAATACACCACATCGGGGCTGTGAGTTTGCCGATTATCTTTTGACAAAGATTCCGGAATCACAGAAAAATATGCTGGCAGATACCTATAATCGTGCTTTGCATAAAGTAGGGGATCCCAACCCTGATTTTTTGGAAGCAGTTACAGCGCTTACCTATCAGGCATGCAAAAAGAGAAACGAAGAGATTGTGGACAGCCCTTCCGTTTATTATCAAAGTATTGGTTCACGTCTAAGTGTAGCTACAAGTGGACGCTTTCCATTGAATATGACCTATCATGCTGTCCGTTTGTTTGATGGTTCCAATGATGGTCTGGTAGGAGAACAATCCTTTCCCTGGGGCGAGACTTATCGTTTTATTCAGTCTTCTGCAAAAAGAGGAATTTCTCATGCGGATGTGATTGATATGAACCGGGAAAATTTCGATGGTTTCGATGTACGGGAGTTTTATGTGGAATTGGTGCATGAACTAAAAGAACGGGGATTTTAAAGGGGGTAGCATATTCGGTTATTAAAAATATTCTCTGCACTTTGTAGTTGCGCAATTCGAAAAAATAGCACGTATAGATTGGTGGTAGCTTGTTTAGGGAAATACTATACTGATAATGCAGCGCGGTGCAAGTAAAGGATAAGAAAAAGGAAGGAGAATATTTTATGAGCTTCGGAAAAAATTTACAGTTTTTAAGACATCTGAGAGGAAATATGACACAGGAGGATTTGGCTGAAAAAATGAATATCAGCCGTCAAACCGTATCAAAATGGGAGTTGGATACAGCGCAGCCAGAAATGGACAAGGCGATAGAACTTTGCAAGCTTTTTAATTGCTCGCTGGACAACCTGTTTCGGGATGAAATGGTAACTTGTGGCGAGGCGTATACAAATTTACGTGTTGAGACCGTCCCGGCATTCCGTTATATAAAACATGCCGTTATAAGCTCCGATCCGGAGGGGGATGCTATTGATAGAATATTTTCCATTGCCCGCAACTGTGGCGTGGATAACCCTCGTGTCATTGGCTGGGATTTTCCAAATGTGTCACAGGAGCAGATAAATGTTTTCAACATGCACGGCTATGAAGCGGCGTGGATACTGCCTGATGGGGTAGTCCCTCCTGATATTGAAATACATGAGCAGGCAGACCAAAAATATGCAGCAATACACATTGAATCGCCTTTTGAAAATCCCTTCGTGATTATTCCCAATGCTTATAAAACGCTTATGGAGTATATGCGCGTAAACGGTCTGGAACACGCAGAAAAAAAGGATGTTATTCCCTGCTTTGAGACTGACGGAGATAGTATGGATATTTATATTG
>CAMWKN010000551.1 GCA_947174825.1 uncultured Clostridium sp. | reverse complement strand
GGATCTGTAGATCTGGATACCGTCTGATCGGGGAAGTAAAATGGCAATAATATTTCATTGCCAATCCGAAATGTCCCTCACATTCTGTGGTATATTTCGCCTGCTTCATGGAACGAAGTGCCAGCCTGCTAATCAAACCTTCCTCCGGTGTTCCTGCTGCCTTGGCAACCAATTTCTGAATTTCTTTCGGATGGATTTCATCCTCTGCCCCCATTTTGATGGTATATCCAAAATTATTAATAAAGATACCTAACTGCTGAATCTTTTCGCTGTCCGGTGTCTCATGGACACGATAGACAAAGGGCAGTTCCTGCCAGAAATATTCCTCTGCCACAGTCTGGTTCGCCGCCAGCATGAATTCCTCAATGATCCGGTGGGCATTATTCCGCTCATATTCCATAACATCTAACGGTTTTCCCTGGGGATCCAGTATAATTTTGCTCTCCGGAAAATCAAAGTCAATGGAGCCACGTTTTTCTCTGCGCTGCCGCAGAATGGCAGCCAGCTCATACATTAACTCAAACATAGGAATGAACTCCCGATACTCCGCACATTCTTCCGGATCCTGCAGCTCAATAATCTTGTTGACACTGGTATAGGACATCCGGCGGTCTACCCGTATCACACTCTCCTCAATACGATGTTCTGTAATCTCTCCCTTGGCATTAATGGTCATCATACAGGTCAATGCCAGACGGTCTGTCCCCTGATTTAGAGAACAAATTCCGTTGGAAAGTTTGTGTGGCAGCATAGGAATAACCCGATCCACCAGATAAACACTGGTTCCACGCTTCAAAGCCTCTTTATCCAAAGGAGAATGCTCGGTAACATATTGACTGACATCAGCAATATGCACCCCCAATTGATACAGATCTCCCTCTTTGGTCAGGGTAATGGCATCATCCAAATCTTTGGCATCCTCCCCGTCTATGGTAACGGTCTGCAGATCACGGTAATCTACCCTGCCCGCATTTTCCTCCTCGGCAACCTCATCCGCAATACCTTCCACCTGGTCCATTACTGCATCCGGGTATTCCTCTGGCAATCCATATGCCTTGATCACCGATAGAATGTCCACTCCCGGATCATTAATATGTCCTATGATCTCTATGATCCTGCCCTCTGGATTACGGTTCTCGGTACCATAATCCGTAATTTCCACCACAACCTTATGACCGGTAATGGCCCCTTTGGTTTCTGCCTTGGGAATATAGATATCCTTTGTAAATTTATGATTATCCGCCACTACAAAACCAAAGCTCTTGCTGCTGGAATAGGTACCTACCAGGATCACATTGCCACGCTCCAATATGCTGACAACCTCTGCTTCCTTACGTTTTCCGTGCTGCTTTGCATCCACAGCAATCCGTACCGTATCCCCATCAATGGCATTCAAAGTACGGTGTGCAGGGATAAAATAATCTTCTGTCTCCCCCTCTACACGGACAAAACCGAAGCCCTTCTGGGTTCCCATAAAACGCCCCTGCAACAAATTTCCGGCAGCTACCTGTACCTTGCCCTTCTGGCTAATATGAAGTTTTCCCTCCTCTGCCAGAGCTTCTATCACACGACGTAAATCCTTTTTTTCTGCGGCTGGCACCTGCAGCACCATTGCCATCTCCTTAACAGACATGGGTACATATTCCTGGTCAGAAATAAAATCGTATACTAATTTTTTCTTTGCCTCTGCTTCTTCTCTCGTCATAAAAACTCCCTTCTGCCGTTTCATACATAAACAGATCTATTATCGTTATAGAAGAAAAAGGGACTGCAAACAGCCGCATGCTATTGGCAATCCCTGATATCTTCTAGTTCTCAATTACTGAAAAATTTTAAGGTTTAATACTAACGACAAAACAACAAATAATACTGCCAGGATCTTGGTAGCCAGCTCTAAACCACCTTCCATAGAACGACTCTTGTTCTTGCCCCAATAGGACTCAGCCGCACCACTAATGGCACCTGTCAAACCTGCCTGCTTGCCTTCCTGCATCAGCACAATTATCGTTAGAATACAACATATCAGAATATATACCAACAATAATACCGTATGAAGATTATGAATCATCGAAATTTCCTCCATTCTATTCTAATTACTATTACCCCAGTATAACCTGTCTGTGCTTGTCTACACGGTTACACTGACACAAATCACGATCCTGGATTTTGTCATTCTCGCAAAATCACACCTATACATCATACCATAGTATATTCAGTATTTCAAGTATAATTTATTTCTTGATTAACAGAGATTTACCTGTCATCTCTGCCGGCTGCTCCAGTCCCATAATCTCCAATAAGGTTGGTGCAATGTCCGCCAGACAACCACCAGCACGCAGTGTATAATCCGGATCATAATTAAATAAGATAAACGGAACCTGATTCGTAGTATGGGCTGTGTGAGGCTCACCAGTCTCATAATCAATCATTTTCTCTGCATTACCATGATCGGCACAGACAAATAACGCTCCATCCACCTGTTTTACCGCATCTACTGCTGCCCCTACACACTGATCCACGCGCTCCACTGCCTTGATAGCGGCCTCAATCACACCAGTATGCC
>CAMWKN010000550.1 GCA_947174825.1 uncultured Clostridium sp. | reverse complement strand
ACTGCGTTATGACAAGATTATTATTCTGACCGATGCCGACGTGGATGGCGCCCATATCAGTACTTTGTTGCTGACATTCTTTTATCGCTTTATGCCAGAGTTGATCTATTCCGGTAAGATTTACCGGGGACTGCCGCCGCTTTATAAGGTGGATTACGAAAAAGCGGCAGGAGCCAAACCTACGGCAGAAGATCAGGCAGCGCAGGTGGATGGATCCAGTGGAAAGAAAAAGGGCAAGAAAAAATATTCCCGTTATGTTTTTAATGATTTTGAACTGGAGAAATTCCGTAAAATCAAGGGAAATAAAATATTGGGTATACAGCGTTACAAAGGTTTGGGAGAGATGGATGCAGAGCAGCTCTGGGAGACTACGCTGGATCCTGACAGTCGTATTCTGGCACAGGTCAGCATTAGCGATACTTTAGAAGCGGATGATATCACTACCACCTTAATGAGCAGTAATGTGCCGCCACGTCGTGAATTTATTATGGAAGAGGCAAAATACGCAACGATAGATATTTAGTGCAATGAGGGAGAACTATGAGTACACAGAATGATTCCATTATACAATTAGACTTTACAGAGGAAATGCGTAATTCCTATCGGGATTATGCGGTCAGCGTCATTATTGCCCGTGCCTTACCGGATGTGCGGGACGGATTAAAACCGGTACAGCGGCGTATTCTCTATGCCATGACGGAGTTGGGGCTGGATCCGGACAAGCCTCATCGTAAGAGTGCGCGTATTGTTGGAGATACTATGGGTAAATATCATCCTCATGGTGACAGCTCTATATACGATGCGCTGGTACATATGACAGAAGAGTATTCTTTATCGATACCATTGGTGGATGGTCATGGTAATTTCGGCTCCATTGACGGAGACGGTGCCGCTGCCATGCGTTATACAGAGGCAAGATTATCCAAAGGCGCCATGACCATGTTGGAGAATCTGGACAAGAATCTGGTGCCTTTTGGTCCTAACTTTGACGAGAGCGAGAAGGAGCCGTTAGTGCTGCCGGCAACCCTGCCGAATCTGCTGATTAACGGTACCACCGGTATTGCAGTGGGAATGGCAACTAACATGCCGCCTCACAATCCGGGAGAAGTCATTGATGGTGTCATCGCCTATATGAAAAATCCGGATATCACTACCCGTGGACTGATGAAATATATTCCGGGACCGGATTTTCCGACAGGAGCCATTATTACGAATGCAGATGAGATCCAGCAGATTTATGAGACCGGAGAGGGCAGACTGCGGGTCCGTGCCAGAACCGAAATCGAGAAAAGTGATTATGGCAGGAAAAATATTGTTATTACCGAGATTCCTTATACTGTTTCCGGCAATAAGACCAAGCTGTTAGAAAATCTGGTAGCACTTGCCAGGGATAAAGTGTTTGAAGAAATCTATGATGTGCGGGACGAGTCTTCCAAAGAGGGAATCCGTCTGGTGGTGGAAGTCAAAAAAGACCGGGATGTGGAGAATCTGCTCAACGGCCTGTATAAAAAGACAGCCATGGAGGATACTTATGGTGTCAATATGCTGGCGGTAAAAGACAAGCAGCCAATTACCTTTTCCCTGAAACGTCTGGTGCAGGAATTTGTCAGTTTCCAGGAGGAGCTGTATACCAAGGAATATACGAATCTGTTAGAGAAAGCTCATGCCAGACAGGAAATTGTGGAAGGTCTGATTAAAGCCACGGATGTCATTGATCTGATTATTGAAATTCTGCGGGGCAGTTCTTCTGTGAAGCAGGCAAAAGATTGTCTGGTAAACGGCAATACAGAGGAAATTACCTTCAAGTCCAAGGCATCTGAGAAACAGGCAAAGACATTAGATTTTACCATGCCACAGGCAGAGGCAATTCTAGCCATGCCGCTGAGCCGTCTGGTAGGCTTGGAACTGTTAAAGTTACATCAGGAAAACGATACTCTTACTGCTAATATTGCAGAGTATAACAAGATTCTGGGTGACCGTGCCGAGTTGCATCAGGTGATTATCGCCCGTTTAAAGGCATATAAAAAGGAGTTTAACACGCCACGTAAGACAGAATTAGATAATCTCACCATGAAAAATTATGTGGTGGAGGAAAAGGAAGAAGATCTGTATGTATTGATTGACCGCTTTGGCTATACCAAATCTATGGATGCCGCCGCCTATGGCAGGCTGGCGCCGGAAACTTTGGTGGAATATAACCATATTGTTCCGGTTAAAAATACAGACAGGCGCTGCGTCTTTACCACGGCGGGCAATATGTATCAGGTTAAGGCAAAGAGTATCCCAAAAGGGAAACCAAAGGATAAGGGAACATTAATTCACAATTTATGTAAGATTGAACAGGAAGACCCATTGCTATATATTTCTTTTGAAGAATTATTTGACTCCCAGCTGTTGTTTATTACCAAACATGGTTTTGTTAAACTGGTTTCCGGTGTGGAATATGAGACAAACCGTCTACAGATTGCCAGCACCAAGTTAGAAGAGGGAGATGAAGTGGTATGCGTACAGACTGTTCATATTGAAGATGTGATTTTTGGTGATCGCAAAGTAATTATGATTACAGAACAGGGCTTATCT
>CAMWKN010000549.1 GCA_947174825.1 uncultured Clostridium sp. | reverse complement strand
GAACAAAAAAAACAGAGTCTATCATTTTTTGTGCCAGCATGATATATCCTTACGGATTTATAGTTCCTTTGCCTTGGTTCTGATTGTGACGCTGGTGCTGACAGGTCTGATCTTTATCCGCCTGTATCAAAGGAACTATGTGGCTTCTTATACAGAATTATTAAGTAAACAGGGAAAAAAGATTTCAAAGCGTGTGGCAAAATTTTATGCCAATGATAATGTAACGCAATATGAGAAGTATTGTGTTTATGTGGATGAGCTGGAAAAAGCAGAAAAGACCGATGTTTGGATTGTCAGTAATGAAGATGCGGCGGCTCCGCTAGCAGAGGAGTATACCAATGCAGATCTGGAAGAGGATTCTCTGTCGGGGGGATATAGTGAGGATGGACAACAGGAGGATCCCTCCATCAAAGAGATGAAGCGTGTGCTGGAAAAGGCTTTTCAGGGAGAGGTGGCATCCAGCTCTGGATATGATAGTGTATATGGTATGGTTGCTCTGCGTGTGGCTGTGCCGATTTATGCCAAGGATACAGAACAGGTAATCGGTGGTGTATTGATGGTTTCTATGATGGATCGTCAGACCATGGGATTAGATGAGGGAAAGTATCTGATTACGGTCAGTGCATTTACAGCGGTTCTGTTTTCTTTTCTGTTAGCTATATTTGCGACACGTTACTTATCCATTCCATTGAATAAAATTAACCGGGATATTGAGCGACTGGCACAGGGAGATTACTCAGAAATAGTAACTTATAGCCGAAGCAGGCAGCTTGCTGTTACGGAAGAACAGCTCAATAAATTATCGATACAGCTTGCCAAGGTGGAGAGTGAGAGGGCTAATCTGGAACAGGTGCGTCAGGATTTCTTTGCTAATGTTTCCCATGAACTGCGCACACCGATTACTGTGATTCAGGGATTTGCAGAATCATTAAATGATGGTGTGATTACGGATCCCCAAAGCGTGAGTGGAATATATCGAAGGATGCTCACAGAATGTAAAGGGATGGAGCGTCTGGTAGAGGATTTGTTCGTATTATCCAAAATGCAGAATCCGGATTTTCAAATTGTGAAAGAGCCGGTTAGTCTGCGGCAGATTTTTGTGGATTTGCAACGTAGCAGCAGTGTGATTGGTGATGAGAAGCAAATTGATTTGATTCTGGAATTACCGGAAGGAGATCCCTGTATGATGTTTGGGGATTATGGAAGACTGCGTCAGATGTTTATGATTATTATTGACAATGCCATCAAGTTTTCTAAACCACATGGGAAAATATGGATCCGTCTTGAGAAAAAGGATGGAAAATTAGATATTTCCATAGAGGATCAGGGTGTTGGTATTGAGAAAGAAAAACTGCCTTATATATTTGAAAAATTTTATAAATCTAAGATGCGCCAGAATGAAAAGGGAACGGGTCTTGGACTGATGATAGCCAGACAGATTGCATTGCGGCATGAGGGAGATATTCAAGTGGAAAGCAAGGTGGGTGAGGGAAGCAGATTTTATTTTTCTTTTGACGAACTGATATCCATGGACGGATTTGAATGACAATCTGGGTGTGTTAAATGTTACAAAAATTTCATTCGTTTTATGGTTGTATTTTTTGTCAAAATTGTATATACTGTATGATAAGAATTGATTACAGAGAGATGCCTGGAGTGTTCGACAACTCCTGATATTTTGAACCTACACTGAATGATTGGGATTCCTATATTTATGAGCGGATGTCATGCCTTACATGGGTTCTGGAAGACAAAGGCTTATATGCGGTTGCCCACCTAGCGTATGCTAGGACTCAAAATTCAGGAACCGGCATTTCGGGTAATCATGTGATTTACAGAGTCGCTTCTGGTAGGCGGCTCTGTTTTCTGGTTATGGGAAACTCCGGCTTGCTATCTGCTGGTTTTTTTAGTATACTTAATAAGTTATCGTTTTTGAGAATACCGTTTTACGGATGAAAAAGGAAAAAAGGAGAGAAAGTAATGGCACAGAAAGGTAATTTATTATCCTTCCGTCCGGATATTAAGGTTTTAGATGCCACGATACGGGATGGTGGATTGGTCAATGATTTCCATTTTACAGATGAGTTTATCAAGAACCTGTACAAGGCAAATGTCAAGGCAGGTGTGGATTATATGGAGTTTGGGTATCGGGCAGATAAGGAAATGTTTAATGTGGATGAATTTGGTCCATGGAAATTTGCAGAAGATGACAAAATCCGTGAGATTGTAGGGGATAATGATACTGATCTGAAAATCTCCATTATGGCAGATGTAGGACGCTGCAATTATAAAGAAGATATTCATGATAGAAGTGAAAGTCCGGTGGACTTGGTGCGTGTTGCAACTTATGTTAACACCATGCCGGCAGCTATTGATATGATAGAGGATGCACATCGCAAAGGATATGAGACAACCTGTAATATTATGGCACTTTCCAATGCCAAGGAGTCCGATCTGCAAGTGGCTCTGGAGATGTTGGGGCAAAGTCCGGTGGATGGTATTTATAATGAAGATATTTTTGGATCTTTGTTACCAGAGCAGAATCGCAATATTTCTCACAAATATATGGACTTTCTCTTAAA
>CAMWKN010000548.1 GCA_947174825.1 uncultured Clostridium sp. | reverse complement strand
TTTGTGGACTGTGCTGCAAGTGTGGCAATTTCGCTTGCAACAACGCCAAAGCCTTTTCCCTCCTCCCCGGCTCTTGCCGCCTCGATCGAGGCATTCAGGGAGAGCAGGTTCGTCTGATCCGCGATATCCTGAATGGCATTTGCAAGTTCGTTAATCTGAGCTGCCTTCTGCGCTTTTATAATTGCATCCTGTGAGGTTTTCTGTATTTTATCATACACCTGGAAAGTCTCTTCCCTGGAAGTGCCAGTTCTTTCATGGATGAGCGCACTCTTTTTGCGCGCATCCGCAGAAAGCTGCGTCCCTGCAAGGATGTGCTCGGCAACAGCTGCTGCATTTCTGTTCATGCCCTTAACATGGTCTGTGACGGATTCCATGGATGCGGATGTCTCCTCCATGACAACTGCCATTTTCTGGTTAATGGCGGAATTATTGGCAGAAGCCTCATTCACTCCCTCTGAAATCTCATAGAGGGAGTCCGAATCCTCCACCAGCTTGTCTGAAATGTGGTTCAGCTCCGAAACGATGCCCAGCAATCGGTTCTTCATGTGAATGACTGCACTGCCCATCGTGCCGACCTCATCATGCGTGCCCGGAATCGTGCAGTCATCCTGCATATCCAGCTCCGAGATGGAATTGATGACAGATGTCAACGCCCTGATCGGCCGCGTAATCATCTGCGTGACCAGGATCGCAACGCCAAGAGCCGCCAAAAGCAGCACCAGCCCTATAATCACACATATAGCCGCAATATCATTGACAGGTTTCATGACATCCGCTTTATCTGCCTGCACGAATATGACCCAGTCATTGACCGTGCACATATAGGCAATATAAATTTCTTTGCCATCCACCGTACATTCCTTAACATCCGCAGTCGTAATCATACCTGTCTGCAATGTAGCCAGGACATCCTGGATTACAGCATTTCCCTCAATCTGCTGACCGATCATCGCAGGATCATCATGGTACAGGTACGTCCCCTGTGTATCCACCAGATAAGCCTTGCTTGACTGCATGGTATTAATTCCTACATTATTCAGAACATAATCTAATCTCTTAAGTCCCACATCCATGTTGCTTCTCTCGGTATCGCTGTAAAAACATTCATACAGCGTGTCCGAGGCGCTGACGCAGGTATCGTACAAATAGCTCTCGCACAGCTCCGTGATATTCTTCTTATTTACCATATAGGATACCATTAAAATCCCAACGATCAGAATAACAGAAGTAAATGTAATTAGTATCGCAATCTTGCTGCGTATGGACTTCATTTGTTCCCTCCTCTAAATATTACTTTTTCGTGTAGCCAGTGCAGAAGGCGTGACAATCTGCCGAACGATTACTCCGCTGCCTTCCCAGATGCCCAGTTTTCCTTTGTGGATTGTACCACCTGATCCCAGCTTACTTTCCCGATACAGTACTCATGGAGCATTTTTGCCAGTTCATTCTTAAAGCTCTCATTTGGAAATGCCGTAAAATCCCAGTTCACCGATTTTTTGGAGGTATCGGAGATATTGGAGACCACCTGCCTTGCCAGCGGGTCGCTGGGGCTTTCCTCATAGGAAAAGGTGCTAAATGGGGAAATAAAACCTAAGGAATTCGTAACATATTTCTTCCCTTCCTCGGAGCTGTACAGCCATTCCAGGAAATCAATGGACGCCTGCTGATCTACCTCACTTGCAAGGCTGCTCACGCAGATGTAACTTTCCGTGCCAATGCACAGTCCCTGTTCCTCCTCGCCGTCTGCCCCTATATAAATCGGCAGGAATTTCACATCCGTCTCCTTCACCTGGTTGCCGTCGATCTGTGAAATCTGACCCCATGCCCAGTTGCCGTTCTGCACCATCGCCGCCTTTCCCAGCGCGAACTCCTCCATAGAGTTATCCACGGTCTTTGAGGCAAGCTCCTCGGGAGCAGCACAGGAATTATTAATGTACAGGTCGAAAATGTTTTTAAAGTTCTTTTCATAGCTGAAATCTAATTCTGGCTCATCCGCAATCCCTTTCTCGGTAAACTCATAGTAAACCGGGAGATTCATCAGGTGCGTTTTCCAGCGCCATTCCTCCCCTTCGCTGAACGAGGTTGACGCAAACACCCCTTCAATGCCAAGCTCGTCCAGATGCTTTGACATATCTTCCACCAGTGCCTTGAGCTTACTGAAATTATTGACTTCCTCCATGCCCGTAAAATCTGTCTTTCTGGATGTCAGCGAAAAATACTTCTGCATCACGCTATCGTTATAGATGATGCCGTATCCCTCCACTACATAAGGAATCCCATAGACACCATTTTCTCCCGTGACTGCCATATCCGGCTCGATCAACCAGGAATATAATTCGGTATCGCTCAAATCCCTGCAGTAATTCTTCCATTTCGCATAATCGACAGGACCGTTAATCTGAAACAGCGTGGGCGCACCCTGCTTTGCGATCTCCGATTTCAGCGTCTGCTCATAGCTGCCACTCGCCGCTGTCAGGATTCTGACCTCTACGCCTGTCTTCTCTTCATAAACCTCAGCGATCTCTTTCCAGGCATCCGTCGATTCCGGCTTGTAATTCAAATAGTATATTCTGGCAGTATCCTCCTTC
>CAMWKN010000547.1 GCA_947174825.1 uncultured Clostridium sp. | reverse complement strand
GTAAATACAAAGAGGGGGATTTTTTCCGATTTCGTTTTGATCGCAGTCATTACGGCTATGGGAGAATTTTGTTTGATGTGCAGGCATGGAGGAAAAAGGGAAATCCTTTTTGGGATGTATTGATGGGGAAAGCGTTGGTGGTGCAGGTTTATCATATCGTGACGCAGGATCCGGATGTTTCTGTGCAGGAACTTGCTACATTGCCAGCCTGTCCGTCTCAGTTTATTATGGACAATCTATTTTATTATGGAGAATGTGAAATCATAGGAAATATGCCATTGACAGGTGAAGTAGATTATCCGATTATGTATGGAAGGAGTATTAGCGCTTTAGATCCGGATAAGGCTATTTTTTGTCAGGGAAAAGTGTATCAGGAGTTTCCTCTGGGAAAATTGAAACCATTGGGGAAGAAAGCGAAGGATTATAGTAATAAAAGTATTGGGTGGGATTTGGATGTAAATAAAAATGTGGTGGAACAGTGTATCCAAAAGAAATCCAATAAACCTTATTGGGAGCAGGAACTTTTTGGCATGGATGGAGATTTGAGGAATCCGATAAACCGCAGGGCATATCAGAAGTTGATGAAACAGATAGGGAAATACTCTTGTTGAGCAAATAACTGCAACATGGTAAAATATGATGTTAGGGTCAAAAGTAGATAGCAAACCGTAACATCAGTGGGTGTCAAAATATAGAACAGAGTGAAAAATGCTGTAAATTAGGAAGTGGTATGGAGGACTGGTATGGCAAGAACAGTGGGAATTGGACATCAGGATTATGCAAAGCTTGTTATGCATGACATTTTTTATGTAGATAAGACGATGTTTATTAAAGAATGGTGGGAAAATGAGGATGAAGTAACATTAATTACCCGTCCCAGGCGTTTTGGCAAGACACTAACCATTAGCATGGTGGAATACTTTTTTTCCAGAAATTATGCAGGCAGAAATGATCTGTTTGAGAAAATGAATATTTGGAAAGAGGAAAAGTATCGGAAATTACAAGGAAATTATCCCGTGATTGCTTTAAGTTTTGCGGGGGTTAAGGGATCTAATTTTGTTGATTCCAGAAGACAGATCTGTCAGGAAATAGCAGATGTATATAACAGGAATTATTTTCTTCTGGAAGAGGATGGCTTTTTAAATGACAAAGAACGAGAATTTTTTGATCGGGTATCACGGGATATGGATAATGATATTGCAGCCTTATCGTTAAAAAAGTTATCGGAGTTATTGACTAGATATTATGATCAAAAGGTCGTTATTCTTCTGGATGAGTATGATACACCGATGCAGGAGGCATATGTAGGTGGATACTGGGAGGAAATTGTGTCTTTTATGAGGAATTTATTTAATGCCACTTTTAAGACCAATCCATTTTTTGATAAGGCATTGATGACAGGTATTACTAGGGTAAGCAAAGAAAGTATTTTTTCTGATTTGAATAATCTGGAAGTGGTAACATCTACTTCTGAAAAATATGCAGAAATTTTTGGTTTTACGCAGGAAGAGGTGTCAGCTGCGTTACAGGAATTTGGGATGTCCGATTGGGAGGATCGTGTTAAAGACTGGTATGATGGTTTTACCTTCGGTTCTAAGTCGGATATCTATAATCCATGGTCTATTATTAATTTTTTAGATAAGAGAAAGCTGGGAACTTATTGGGCAAACACCAGTAGTAATGGTCTGGTAGGAAAATTGATCCAGGAGGGCAGCAAGGAAGTAAAAATAATTATGGAGGATCTCTTACAGGGCGAAGTATTGCGTACCGTGATAGATGAACAGATTGTGTTTAATCAGTTAGGACGTAATGAATCTGCCATATGGAGCTTATTGCTTGCCAGCGGATATTTAAAGGTGGAACAGTATACGGTGGATGGGGAGACTGGAGAGAAAGAATATTGTCTGAAACTGATCAATAAAGAGGTGAAAATAATGTTTCGAACAATGATTGAGAACTGGTTTCAGAATTATTCGCCAGAGTATAATGATTTTGTGAAGGCGTTATTGAGGGATGATCTGGATGAAATGAATGAATATATGAATCGAATTGCCAGTGAAACATTCAGCAATTTTGATACAGGAAACAAGTCATCAGAGAGGTCACAGCCAGAACGTTTTTACCACGGTTTTGTGCTGGGATTGATGGTAGATTTGTCAGACAAATATCGGATTACTTCTAACCGTGAAAGTGGATTTGGTCGTTATGATGTGATGTTGGAGCCGTTGGAGAAAAACGGTACATTGCCTGCCATTATTATAGAATTTAAAGTGTTTCGTCCCAAAAAAGAAAAAGATATGGAGGAAACAGTACAGATGGCGTTGCAACAGATTGAAGAAAAGGGATATGCAGCAGGTTTGGAGGCAGCAGGAATTCCTGCAGACCGGATACAGAAGTATGGTTTTGCAT
The DNA here is from genome assembly GCA_947174825.1 of uncultured Clostridium sp. The sequence goes on along the minus strand of CAMWKN010000547.1, from coordinate 181 downwards.
TTGAGGGAAAAACGGTATTAATTGGCTAGCAGAATGCTGTATTAAGCTGCAAGTAATCCGCAGAAATACTGGAAAGGAGGCTTGCAGCAGGAGTATAATTATGGAACAATTAAATTTATTTGACAACCGGGAACAGACAGCACCCCTTGCCAGCAGGCTTAGACCGGATACTGTGGAAAAT
>CAMWKN010000546.1 GCA_947174825.1 uncultured Clostridium sp. | reverse complement strand
ATACAATCACATCAGAAACACATTTACCCGCTTTTTTTCGTATTGCCAGCAGATTTGTATGAAGAGTTTGTCCGGATGTCAATGTATCTTTAATCAAAGTAACCTTGTCTCGCTCATCCATTTGTTTTCCAACGCTGTCGTCAATACTGTATGGAATGTCAATTCCATACCGATTAAATAAGGTCATGCTGGTAGCAATCATTATCGGAATCTCTTGATGGGTATTTCCTGCAAGTAAATTAGAGTTTATATTATGTTCCCGCATACATTCAGCATAAAATTCGCCCAACTTCGTTATTTGGCTGGCAGACTTATATTTTCCGGTGTTGACAAAATATGGGGAAAGACGACCGCTTTGCAGCCTGAACTCACCAAATTGGAGAACGCCATTATCAGCCATAAAGCGGATAAATCGTTCCTTGTAATTTAAAGCATCCAGTCGGTAATTGAAGAGGTCATCCATTGTAATACCAAAAAATCTCGCAATAATTGGTAATAGAGAAATATCAGGTACAGACAGATTGTTTTCCCATTTGCTTACTGATTGGGAAGAAACCGCTAATACTTCTGCAAGTTGGGCTTGCGTTATATTCTTATTTTTTCGTAATGTCTGAATTTTTGTTCCAATCAATTCCATAGTATCACTCCTTTTTTAACATTATTATACGAGCATACTTAGATTTGTACATAAAGTGTAAAGCGAAAAACATACAACCAACAGTTGCATGTTCTGTTGGTATTCCGTTCATCAACCTGTCTTTGATATCTCTGTAGGTGTTAATAAAGACATTGTAGACACTGTCTACAGAATTTTGAACACATAAAAAAGTGTCTTCGACACTTCAACTCCCCTGCCCCTCAATCTTGAGGGGTGGGATTGTTTTTTGTTGCCAAATCTTTCATAATACTCTTATGAACATTCTCCAACACATCTTCAAAGACCATTATGAAGAAATGCTTTATCTCCTCCATCCCCGGCAGTCCGTCGTCTGGAATGTCGACCGGATGCTTAACTGTGGTGACCCTTCTTTCGGCGGTGCCATGTATGGCTGTGACAAATGTGGAAACCTTAAATTTGTCCCTTTCCGCTGCCACAGCCGCTTCTGTCCCACCTGCGGTACGAAATACTCCATCGACCGTACCACTTCCATGTCCTTTAAGATTCTGAACGTCACACACCGTCACTGTGTCTTCACCATTGCAGAAGAACTGCGTCCCTTCTTCCTTGACGACCGCTCCCTCCTTAACTGCCTTTTCTCTGCCACCAGCAGCGTCGTCCTCCGTATGTTCCAGAAAGAAAACAAGTCGCAATGCTTCACTCCCGGCTTTATCTGTGTCCTCCATACCTTTGGACGCGACCTCAAATGGAATCCCCATATCCACTGCCTCATCTCCGAAGGCGGTATCGGGAACTCCGGTCTCTGGCGTACATACTCCCACTTTAATTACCTCTTCATGCGGGATGCCTTTCAGACTGCTCTCCTGAATGAACTGGAACCGAAAATCGGTCCTTCTTTCAAAAAGGTCAAAGCCTCTATCTACAGAAACCACAAAAACGGTTTCTATGTTTACGCAAAACCTAATAAATGTGACCCCAAGGCTGTTGCCAAATATATCGGCCGCTATCTTGGCAGACCTGTCATTGCCACCTCCCGTATAGACAGTTATGATGGCACTTCCGTCACTTTTCATTATAACCGCCATGAGGATGATAAGCTTGTCGTGGAGACCATCCCCGCACTCGATTTTATAGACCGCCTCACAAAGCATATCCCCGAAAAGCATTTCAAGCAGATACGCTACTATGGCATCTATGCGCGCCACAGGGAATGCGACAGAAAGCTCTTCCTCGCCATCCCTAAAGAAAAGCACAAGATCCTCCTTTCCTTTAACCGCTGGCGGGACTGCATCCTCTCGTCTTTTGGTTATGATCCGCTCAAATGCCCCTGCTGTGGTTCCACCATGAAATTCATGGAGCTCTACTATAACCACCGCCGTGTCCCTCTGGATGAATTATATGAAAAGGCAATGTCCAAAGCCCGCGGCTGCCGTTCTCCTGCACTTGCATGATCCTTTTACAGTTTTCTCCGTCTGTGGTAAGATAGCTAAAAACGGAGGGCAGTACATGGACAGACATACAGAGGGACTAAGGGCAAAGTACATAAAAAATCCACCGGAAGGCATGAACTCAGAGGACATAAAGAACATGAGCGATGATGACCTTCTGGACATGGATTATTTTCTGAATGAAGAGGACGATGACGTTTTTGGCTGATAAGGTTTTTCACTTTCGGTCGGAACCGTCTGTTTTATCATGCCCGCCTCCGCGCGGGCATTTTTCATTCAAGATTTCTCCGCAAGGAGAAATTTCCTATAAAGCAAAAATAGTGGAAATACTGTATTTATCAGCATTTCCACTTCATTAAAAAGAGCGCGAGACGGGACTCGAACCCGCGACCCCGACCTTGGCAAGGTCGTGCTCCACCAACTGAGCCACTCGCGCATATCAATGTCCTGCTTCTGTATCGCTCGGACAATTGATAGTATACTATATGCATTTTGCTTTGTCAACAACAAATTTTTTAATTTTCACGCTTAAT
>CAMWKN010000545.1 GCA_947174825.1 uncultured Clostridium sp. | reverse complement strand
ATCGGCTACAATACCATTTAAGATGTAGTTACAGTCTGCAATAGACATAGAAGAACCCAGACTACGGAATTCAAACTTGTTACCAGTAAATGCAAATGGCGAAGTACGGTTACGATCTGTGGCATCTTTACGAAGCACTGGCAGTACATGCACACCAGTATCCAGCTTACTTCCCTTGATAGAAGAAGATACATCACCGGATACAATCTGCTCCACAATATTCTCCAGCTGCTCTCCCAGGAATATGGAAATAATGGCTGGCGGTGCTTCATTAGCACCCAGTCTGTGGTCATTTCCAGAATTGGATGCAGACAGACGTAATAACTCTGCATGATCGTCTACAGCTTTGATAACTGCTGTTAGGAACAACAGGAATAATCTATTCTCATGCGGTTTCTTGCCTGGATTTAATAAATTAATTCCGGTATCTGTAACCATGGACCAGTTATTATGTTTACCAGAACCATTGATGCCGGCAAATGGTTTCTCATGTAACAGACACTCCAGATCATGTCTTTTCGCTACTTTCTTCATGATCTCCATAACCATCTGGTTGTGGTCTGTAGCTATATTGGCAGTGGAAAAGATTGGTGCCATCTCATGCTGTGCCGGTGCCACCTCATTATGCTGCGTTTTTGCCAAGATTCCCAGTTTCCACAATTCTTCATTTAAGTCCTTCATAAAAGCAGCGATACGCTCTTTAATGGCACCAAAATAGTGATCGTCTAACTCCTGTCCTTTCGGAGCAGCGGCACCGAACAATGTTCTGCCAGAGAAAATCAAATCTCTACGCTGCAGATATTTCTCATGGTCTACCAGGAAATATTCCTGCTCTGGACCAACTGAACAAGATACCTTTGTCACATCATCATGACCAAAAAGTTTCATAATACGGACTGCCTGCTTGCTAACAGCCTCCATGGAACGAAGTAATGGAGTCTTTTTATCCAAAGCCTCACCTGTGTATGAACAAAATGCAGTAGGAATGCAAAGCGTTACCCCTGCAGCATCTTCCTGTAAAAATGCTGGTGATGTACAATCCCATGCGGTATATCCTCTCGCCTCATTGGTTGCACGAAGACCACCAGAAGGGAATGAAGAAGCATCCGGCTCACCCTTAATCAACTCTTTACCGGAAAACTCCAATACCGGCTTGCTTTCTGATGCCGGACTCAAGAAAGAATCATGTTTCTCAGCAGTCACACCTGTCATTGGCTGGAACCAATGGGTATAATGAGTTGCACCGTGCTCCAGAGCCCATTCTTTCATAGCGTGGGCAACGACATTTGCGATCTCCACATCCAGGTCTGCTCCTGTCTCCAAAGTCTTCTTCCAGGACTTATACACATCCTTTGGCAGCTTCTTCTGCATTACCTCATCGTTGAACACGTTTTTACCAAAGACCTGCTCAATTACATTATTTTCCATTTTACTTACCTTCCTTTCCAATCAACCTGTCAGTTTTGATCTGTCACTTGGCGACATCTTCTGATGCCATAATAAATCATATCATAGCTGATACTGCAACTAATGTCAAAGTCCTGTTTTCAATATGCCAGAACAAGCATAATGTCCTATTCCTTATGTAAATACAAAACTGAATTCCCTGACACTATTTCTCTAAAAAAGGTATATCATAGAGAAAAAAAGGCGTACTCAAAAAATGTTTTTTGAGAACGCCTTTGTTCTGTACAGTATTTAATCAACTTGGAATACTATATCACACTTTCTATCATTTGAAAAGGATTTTTTCGATTTTTTTGCATTTTTAGGAAATATTGCCAAAAATCCTTGCTATTCCTATTATTTTTCAGCAAATATTTCTGTCTTCTTTAATAATAAGACATTTCGGTACTTATTTCCCAAAGATATGTTATAATTTGGTACAAATTGGTTTTATCCGACATTCCACAGTACAGGTAATAGTTTGCTATGGATATGCTGTCTATCCAGCGGAAATCAAATCCCTGTTAAACCATTTCCCCCTCCCTAAGCGAATCAGAAAAAGAATTCCTCTGACACACAGTTCACCACACATTGCCAGCCATACACCATGTAGTCCTAATCGTGGTGCTAAGAAGGCGGCTGCAGTAATACGGATTCCCCACATACTGATTAGATTCAAAATACTGGGGATCAATGTGTCACCTGCACCACGCAATGCTCCTGCCGCCACAATAGATGCAGCATAAAGCGGCTCCGCAAATGCCTCGATCCGCAATACCTGTGTACCAAGCAGACGTACTTTCGGATCCGGCGTCAACATGGCAAACATATAGGGTGAAAACAGAAACATCAAAACACCCAGCACTGACATAATGGAGACACCCAGACAAACAGAAAGCCAGCCATACCGTTTTGCCAGTTTCTGATTCCCGGCACCCAGGCTTTGTCCTACCAGTGTAGTGGCGGCAGTTCCTACTCCATAGCCCGGCATATAGCACAAACTTTCTGCCGTAACAGCCAATGTATTTGCCGCAATTGCCACCGTCCCTAATGGTGCTGTAATATGAGTCAATGCCACCTGGGCTCCACATAAAATCATATGCTCGAGGTCAATCGGCATAGAAATTCCTGCCGCTCTTTTATAATATATCACTTTCCATCCCG
>CAMWKN010000544.1 GCA_947174825.1 uncultured Clostridium sp. | reverse complement strand
GTACCAGATAGTCCTGATCTTCTCCATCTCCGCCAGTACCAACCTGACAGATGGAATCGCTGGAAGATTTGTAAAAATATTTTACCATATGATTACGATTAATAACCGGATAATCATTGTATGCAATGTCATCAACAGTCAGATCCAGACCATCCGTAATTAATTCCGTCTTGATGGTTGCGGAGGTAACTGTGACTGTAACAGTTTCGTCTAAAGTGGTAGCTGTACTGCTGCCTGCTTTTTGCTCCTGTACAGCAATTTCTGCCGTACCATAGTTCACAGCAGTCAGATCTTCATCAATTACCGACTTATTTTTGGATATGAGTGAATAAGTCGCAGTAGGATCTGGATTGGTCAGTCGAATGCAATCCCTTGATACGGAGAGTTTTGCACCCAGTCCAACAGAAATGTTACGATCCTGCTGGGCAATATATACAGTTTGGATGAGTGATACGGAAAAATACCCCATAAGACGTGTTTGACCGGCATTATTTTCGTATACATAAATTTGTTGTTCCGTGTTGTATCCAGGATTTGCTCCAGCAGTCAGAGTCATGCCAGAGACAGCCAGCATATTATTGTCAGTAGACGCCAGACTGTAAGTGGCCTCTGGTAGTTTATCTACAATGATGGAACTGGCATTATAGGAGGTGCCATACGCCATCTTGATTGCTTTGGTACCCAGAGAGGCGCCGCTGGCAGAAATAGAAAACTTGCCCAGAGTACGCTTCTTGCCGTTAAATTTTTCTATAATGGTCAGAGTAGTGGTTCCTGCTTTGTTAATGCTAATAGTTCCATCCGAGCTTCCAGATGCTACGGCAGGATTGGTGCCAGTAATTTCATAGGTGGCAGAAGGATTCCGGTCATTGAGATAAGAAGTTACTGGAATCTTGGAGCCAACTGTAGTAACTATAGTACGGATATTACTTCGCATGGTTGCTCTTTGCACAGTGACCTTAAAGGTTCCTGCGGAGTAGGTTTTTTTCTTATATTTGTAGCGTACTTTGATCTTGGCGCTTCCTTTTCCGCGGGCTGTAATCTTTCCTTTGGAATTCACTTTGGCGATTTTAGTCTTGTTGGATGTATAGAAGTAAGTCGCCTTTTTCTTTTTATTCTTCAAAGGAATCGTATAAGTCCCATTAATATATAGGGATTTACTTTTGGTTTTTAAAGTTGTTTTGGTGGCAGCAGAGACGTTTGTCTCTGTGCAGAACATGCCAAATGCACCGGATAGCAATAATATCACGCAGAGTACAAAGACATGGCAGGATATATATGGTTTACGTTTCCTCATATCAATCATCTCCTTTTTAGTGTATAAGTACAGTTATTATAATCATACGCTTTTTTCTGCATATTTGCAAGTGATTCACGCGGATATCAGCAATATAAAAGGCAATAAAAAAGATAGGACCTACCAAATGGAAGTCCTATCAGAATCGCTTATCCTATCTTCAGTTTGAATTTTTGTACGGCTCGGTCGTCATCAATGGGAATTTTTTCCATGGAAGCACCAAGAGAAGCCATTTTTTCTTCAAAATTCTCATAACCACGTTCAATATAATGAATGGAGTCAATGGTGGAGTATCCGTCAGCCACTAGAGCAGCCACGACTAAAGCAGCACCTGCCCGGAGATCCGGAGCACTAATGGAAGCGCCAGTAAAGCCTTCCACTCCTTCAATAATTGCTACATTACCCTCTACCTTGATAGAAGCACCCATGCGTGCCAGTTCGTCAACGTAGCGGAATCGGTTTTCAAAAATACTTTCTGTTACGGTACTGGTTCCCCTGGACAATGCCAATAATGTTGCAATCTGCGGCTGCATATCAGTTGGGAATCCCGGATAAGGCAGGGTTTTGATCTGCGTATGGCTGAGTCGGTTATTGCTTGTCACTCGCACTGCATCATCAAACTCTTCTACCGTTGCACCGATTTCCACCAATTTAACAGAAATAGCCTCTAAATGCTTAGGGATGACGTTTCTAATCAGTACATCGCCATGGGTGGCAGCAGCGGCTACCATGAAAGTACCGGCTTCGATCTGATCCGGAATAATGGAATATTCACTGCCATGTAAGGACTCTACGCCAGTAATGCGGATTTTGTCAGTTCCGGCACCTTTGATAGAGGCACCCATGCTATTTAGGAAGTTGGATACATCTACGATGTGTGGTTCCTTTGCCGCATTTTCAATGACAGTCTTGCCTTCTGCCATGCAGGCAGCCAACATGATATTGATGGTCGCTCCTACAGAAACCGTATCCAAAAAGATGTGGTTTCCGGTCAGGCGATCTGCACTGGCATTAATCATTCCGTGTTCGATACTGACCGTAGCGCCTAATGCACGAAATCCCTTTAAATGTAAGTCAATAGGGCGGCTTCCAATATCACAGCCTCCCGGCAGGGAAACATTGGCACTGTTATATTTACCTAATAAAGCTCCTAACAAGTAGTAAGAAGCGCGAATCTTTCGAATAGTATCGGAGTCAATAGCTACATCCCCGATAGTACTGCCATTGATTTCTACAACATGAGGATCGATACGTCTTACGGTAGCACCGATTCCAGCAATGGCATCTAATAATACATTAATATCTCGAACGTTGGGG
>CAMWKN010000543.1 GCA_947174825.1 uncultured Clostridium sp. | reverse complement strand
ATATTTAGAACGAATCGTACTTGGCTTACTATTCAGAAAACTTGCAATTTCCTCTCCCCGGTATCCGGCAAAAACAAAGCCATTGACAATATAGCGTTCCTCCTCATTCAGAACCGTAAAAGCAGCCTCCAGATCTCTCTTTTCCTCTGTCTGCTTCATCGGATCTGCTGAACCGGAAAATTCCATCTCCACTACTTCCCCTTCATGCAGATAAGACTTTCGTTTTTTCCGGCACTGATTAGACAGGATTTTAAAAATCCAGTTGCGAAATTTACCAGCATCCCGTAATCGTCCAATAGTCTCATAGGCGCACATCACTGTTTCACTCACGGCATCCTCTGCATCCGCAGGATTGCGCAACATATAACAGGCATAGGCATACATGTCCTGATAAACGGTTTCGTACAAAGTAACGAAAGCATCTGTATCTCCCTTTTTTACCCGTTTCACTAAACTTTGTATCTCTTCCATATCGTTCCTTTCTGGTACCAAATCAAAGTTTTTACTAAGGTGGTTAAATATCAACGTTTTTACTTGAATAAAATTCATTGATATTTAACCGCCTTAGTAATATCAATCATTGCTTTCACTTATACGTGTCATTCCATGTGGAAAATGTTGCATGGTTCTTGGCAAAAAATTTTATTTTTTTTCCAAACCACTTCTCCCTTATGCAGGTCCTTTTATAACAGAAAAAATGGAACAGCAGTACTGTCCCATTTCCTATCCTGTTGATCATGAACTACGATTCATGATCTTGTCCAGACTTTACAAGCAAGCTTGCCTGGTCCGTTTATTATTGTACTAGTGTTTAGCGTTGTACTAGTTCCCAAATCAATCCTGCAACTGGGCTGGATCAATCATCTTGCCATCGGACCAGATCCGCTCCAGATCATAGAACAAGCGATCCTCCCGGTCAAAAATATGCACCACCACATCGCCATAATCCATCAATACCCAACTGCTGTTTTTGGTTCCCTCAATCCGTTTCACCGAATACCCCTGCTCATGCATCTTTTCTTCCACATTATTAATCAGTGCCTGCACCTGCGGCGTACTGCCAGCGCTGGCTATAATGAAATAATCTGCCATAATGGATATCCCTGAAATCTGGATGATTTTAATGTCTTCTCCCTTTTTTTCATCCAATGCCTTGTAGGCAGTGGATGCCATTGTCTTCGTTGCATCCATATCACGAGCCTCCTTCCTACATCAGCTCTTTTCCTTCTACCCATGCCTGTCCCACTTTCTGACCAGTAACATAATATCCCGCCTTGTACTGATCGAAAATAAGCGCATTCAGTTTCTCTACGGCTACCTTGCCATCTTCATCCAATACCTTTTCCTCTGCATTGACATTAACAATCTTACCTACAACGGCATGAAAATGCTCCGTTTCTACAATCTCTGTCAACTCACACTCCATGGCAACCGGAAATTCTTGAACCACAGGTGCATTCACATGAGTACTTTTCTCTGTGGTAAATCCAGTTCTCTCAAATTTATCTTCCATATCATTGCCGGAAGCAATTCCAAAGAAATCTGCCTCCTTCATATGCTCCTGATCCGCAATACTAACCGTAAATGCTTTTACCTGACGAATATTTTTGGTGGTTTTGTGACTTTCTCCGATAAACAGCGTAATCTGATCCATTGCGCTAATCATCCCCCAGGCAGCATTCATCACATCCACTTTCCCATTTTCATCATAAGTTGCAACCATCAATACCGGCATAGGATAGACTGCCGGAACCACACCTAAATCTTTTCTCATGATAAAATCCTCCTCTTTCATGAATTCTGTCACTCGTTACACAAGTGTCCGATAATAAGGACATATATCCTCATACTGCCCATCTTTCCTGCGGAATCCTCCTGGAATGATGCCTAGTGCTACAAATCCCAACTTCTCATAGAGATGTCTGGCAGAGGCATTAGTGGCAACCACCGCATTAAACTGCAGAACACGAAATCCACTCTGTCTTGCCTGTTCCAGACAGTCCAAAACCAATTTTTCTCCCACATGATGACCTCTGCTGCCTGATGCCACCGCATAACTGGCATTGCAGATATGTCCACATCTTCCTACGTTATTGGGATGCAGTATGTATAATCCATAAATTTCTTCTGTCTCCTGATCCATTGCCACCGCAGTAAAAGTCTGCTCTGCAAAGAACTGTTTTCCAGACTGTAGTGTAAGAAGTTCTTCTTGAGGAAAAGCAATGCCCTCCTCCACTACTTCATTCCAGATCCGGATCATAGCTGGCAGATCTTTTTCCTGCCATGGTCTAATCTTAAGTTCTACCATAGCTTCCATTAGAACAATGCTGTAACAACAATCACTGCCAAAATACCGCCAATGCTGCTGCCAATCAAGTTAACTATCAATTGATATTCCCAGTCTACTTTCTCCCCATCCTTGTTTGGAATTGGAAGAAGCGCAAACCAGATACTGCTGAAAACAGAACGCATAGCATTCATACTAAATCCGGTACTATTCAATGTCAGAGACAGAATCAGAACAGCGGCAAAACCAATCACACCAATCTGCAAAGCGGCGGAATCTCCGGAGCAGGCATTAATAGCGCCCAAAACCAAGAAGAGAAACATAAATG
>CAMWKN010000542.1 GCA_947174825.1 uncultured Clostridium sp. | reverse complement strand
AGACTATAGTGACGATGTGGCATATCCCCATGGAAAGCGGTATGAACCAGTCTGTTGGAAAGGGTCTGAGATCTATCTCCGTAAGTATGATAGCGATACGGAAAAATCAGACTGGATTATCTATGACACGAAAGATGGCAGCCTGCGTGAGATGGGAACCACGGCTGGTAAAATCGTTAACTATGGTCTGGGGGACTATCTCTTTGTCTATGATGTGGAGACGGAATCGGAGATTGCAATGACCGAAGAGGAGTTCTTTGGGACAGGGGCGGATACCGGGACAAAGAGCGAGGCAGAAGCAGATACTACATCTGATACTACCCCGAATTCAGAACACAAGGTTGTATGGGCATCCATGGTATTGGATGGAGTTTCTGCAGAAACCCAGGAAGAGATCAACCGGATTCTGCAGGAAGAGGGATGCAGCTACCAGGTGGAGTTCCAGACGGTAAATTATGAGAAGTCTGACAAGGATACCGACATAGGAGAATACATCCGGAAACTATGCCCATCCGCTGATATTATGCAGGTGGCTAATGTAAGTGATGCCGATTCGGCAGGCACCAGCATGATCCGGGGCGGGTATTTCCAGTCCCTGCAGTCCTGTCTGGACAGTGATGCTGGTAAGCAGCTGTGGAATGCGATTCCCAAGGAGAAATGGGAGACGGTATCGGTAGATGGGGAGATTTATACGGTGCCAAATACGGGGCTGACGGATCAGGGGATTTATTTTGTGCTGAACCCCAAGTATGTGACACAGGATATGATAAAAGAGTTTGACGGAACCATGCAGGGGGTGGAGAAGCTGCTGGCATCCCTGGAGACGGGACAGCAGCCAGACAGTCCGGTTCTTCTGAGTCTTGAGCAAACGGTGTTGGCGGACAGTGCAGGGGGCAGGTACTATGGCGGCCTGTTCTGGCAGGAGGACGGCAGCATTTCGGCATGGTACCGTGCAGAGCCTGTCCGCGCACTGTATGAGAGCCTGCACAGGCTGTATCGGCAGGGAGCCATATCACAGGATGCTTCCCTGTCAAGAAATGAATCCTCCGCATATGCTCTGTCAAGAGACAAAGCAGTCCAGAACCGGGATTTTGTCGTATATATCGGTTTGGGGAATGAGATGCTGTCTGATAAGGAGTATGACTGGTCAGACTGTACTGTGGTGTATGGAACCAAATTCATTGCTTCCAATGTTAACTGCTCCACCGGGATCAGTGCTACATCCGACAATAGGGAGGAAGCAGAGGACTTCTTAGTGCGGGCATATACGAACCAGAGGATTGCCAACCTGATGATTTATGGTGAGGATCTGTCGGAAAGCATCCATGAAAACGGCGGCGTCCTGTACAGTCAGGGACGGTATGATACCATGCTGATGCATGGGCTGGCATATGGAAATACCATGGCGGCATCCCCGATGAAGCAGGAGAATACGGACAGTAGGGCAGCTGCATGGTCAGAGCGTATGAAAAAGTGTGGTCAGAAGAGTATTTATCTGGGACTGCAGCCTGACCTGACGAGCTGGGAGGATGTTGCAGAAACGCTGGTGTCTTTGGTGAATGAAAATGCAGATGTGTGGAAACAGGAGGATTTTGAACAGGCATATGTGTCTCTGGAAAAGAAGTCCACCAGTTCCCAGATCGAGGATTATATTCAGGACATGGTCAGACAGCAGAAGGAGCGGAAGAAGTGATGGTACAGGATTATGAGCTGACAAAGAATAGCAGTAATCCATAATAGTTGATCAGATAGTGTAAGAGAAGGGTAATGTTATGTGTTTAGAACATAAAAAATTATGGAAGAATCCTGTGATCCTGCTGATCCTGCTGGTGGGGATACTTGCCAACCTGTTCCTGATCTACCGGGATGAGTGCGAGCGGAACCAATGGATAGATGTAACGGTGGAAAACTATAATAAATGGTATGGCAAGATACAGGGCATGCAGCCGGAGGAGGCACAGGAATACCTGGCAGGGATGCTGGACACAGACAGTGACACGGAAGAAGGGCTGGAATACAGGGATTACCTGGCATGCAGCCAGGTGGCGAAAGAGATTGAGAATGCAGGGGAGTATGACACCTTTCTCTCTGCCAGGGAGGAAGAACAGGCAAAGAAATCCAGTTTCTCCATTTTTTCCGAAAAGACAGACGCCTATGGAGAGAAAAGCGCCAATCAGATTTTGGAGAAATTACGCCAGTTTGCAGGCCGGGAGATTGTGATTGCCCCATCCAGAGGCATCCGTCTGGTCTTTGATTATTTTGCCACGGATCTGATTGGTATATTGCTTCTGTTTTTCGCTGCTGTGGTTACTTTCATGCAGGAGAAGGAAAGAGGAGAACATACCTTTATCCGTACCTGTGCCAAAGGCCGGCATCCATTTATCTGCAGGAAGATGGCTTCCATGTTTCTGTTTGCCGGGGAGGTGGCTGTGCTGTTGTACGCCGGCAATCTCGTTATGGGGAGACAGCTGTATGGGCTGGGGGATCTGAACCGCTGGATCCAGTCCGTCAGCGGCTATATCAGTTCCGGGTTCGGGGGGACTGTCGGTCAGGCGGTCGTGGTTTTCCTGATGGGGAAATGGATGAGTTATGCCCTGCTTTTATTTGGTTTCCTGTTG
>CAMWKN010000541.1 GCA_947174825.1 uncultured Clostridium sp. | reverse complement strand
ACTTTTTCCTGATTCATGATTCTGTCTTTCCTTTCTGATCCGAATTCATGCATTTCTCATCTTTTGTTTAGCTACAGTATGCAGAGAAAATGGTTGACAAGCTCCCATCCACTCTCTGGGCAGCTCAGCTGACTTCTTCACCATACATAAAGAGCCAAGACCACTTTCCTCAAACACAAAACGCTTCGTTCAGATACAAAACATCTTGCAATGGAACATACTTACTATCCATCATACTCCATGAAGTTTTTTGTTGCAAGAGAATTTTAATTTTGACTTTCCGCAAAATAATAGCATTGTTCTTATTGTCATTATAACCCCCTATTTTTCTTGTTATTAATCTTTAATTTGGGGAACACCTCGTCAATTTCAAGAGTATCCATGATAAAAAGTCCAATCCCTTATATACCTTTAATCGTTCAAGAACGCTTCCATTTGTTTCCTCATATTCACAAACACCATAGCCGTTTCCGGATGATTCGACTGAAAGGATAACAATTTTTGCACATACCCCTGCTCCTGTGTAATTTTACGGCTAACCGGAAATTCCAATTCAAATACCAGCGCAATATGTCCCACCAGAAAATCCACTGGTGTTTTTTTCAAACTCCTTAGGACAGCATGTCCCTCCTGATATGCCTGTATGACCTCTGGTGATACTGCCGCATTTTGAAATTCTTCCAAAGAACAGCGATACAATACTTCCAGCGGCGTATCATATGCCACCTTAAATATATCCACCTTATCAGCATCCCGGATAATTTTACAAAAAAGCAGAGTTCTCTCATCCAATCCTTCCTCAATTCGATAGGCACTATGGTTCCAAATAGCTACCCGAATCACATGCAAGTCGCCCCCCTCTGCATCAGATCCAGCCGATAACACATCCACATAGTCCCGGATCAATCCATCCCGAAACAATAGATCCACCCCAAAGTGAGCATGGTCAATGGAATCCGCATCCACAAAAGTACCATATTGTCTCAACTGTTCAAACCTGCCAATATCATGCAGCATTCCAATAAGCCACGCTAAATCTGTATCATACGCTGACAACCCCAAACCAACAGCAATCCGTTCACTAATTTCCGCCACACGATAGGTATGCAGAATCTTAAGCAATATCTTTTCATCCTCTGCATTATATTGCCGTACATACTGCGCAAACGCTTGTTTTACTCGCTCTCGGTCTATTCCTAATTCCATCTGGTCTCATCTCCATTCATTTCTAACGATTTTCGCATCTTCTTATCCCTGCAGAATTATAATGCACTGCACGAAATATATCAAAATCTATTCATACCATTCCATTTAACATACCACAGATTACCTCCCCCTGCAACTTTTGCACACAAGCCGATTTTTACAAGGGGCAGAATTTAATTGTTCATACCAAATTTACTTTTACAATTCAGGACCTATCTCACTGTCCATTATATCGGAATAAAATAAATCAGAAAAAATAAGTTCCAGACTACCCTTTTCCGTCTGTCAGTTGTTATTATGATACAGTGATAAATCCGCACCAAACCAAAGGAAGCCGTTTGCATATCCAAACGACTTCCTATTTGATCCTATATATCACAATGCTGCCACGGATTGCTGCATTGCTTCGCAATTCTATATCATATATTGTCCAATATACTGCCGGCAATCTCGCCTAATATTGATTCGCCGCTCCCTGAACGGCTATTTGCTGGGAATCATCCTAGCAATTCTTCCAGCAAATTCATTAAAGTTCTGTGTCTGTAAAATAACACGTCCCGGTCCGGTCAGCTTGGTGAGGAATAAACCTTCGCCACCCAGGAAAATATTTTTCAATCCCTTTACGGTCTCAATCTCATATTTTACACTGCGCTCAAAACCTACCACATTACCGGTATCAACCTTAATGACCTCGCCTGGCTGTAACTCTTTCACAACCTTGTCACCGTCAATCTCCAGGAAAGCCATTCCACTTCCTGACAGATCCTGCAGTACCAAACCTTCTCCACCGAATAAACCAGCAGATAATTTCTTGGTAAAAGTAACGTTCAGATTAACACTTGGCTCTGCACACAGGAAAGCACCTTTCTGGCATACCAAACCACCTGTTTCACTGATATTAACTGGCATAATCTCACCAGCAACGGTAGAAGCAAATGCAATGGTAGATCCAGCAACATCAGCTGTATAATTTGCCATAAAGAAAGACTCTCCGGCAAACATTCTTCCAACACCTTTCATAATACCACCTCTGGTATCGGTGCTCATTGTAATTCCTTCACTCTGCCATGCCATTCCACCAGACTGTGTATACATGGACTCTCCTGGTCGGTCAAACATTACCTCAACGGCTGGCATGGTACTTCCCAAAATTCTGTACTGCATAATAAATCCCCTTTCTTCCTGTCGTAACTACCAGAGCTTTCCCTCCATAACATCGCCTGCCGGTTATCTCTGCACTGCATTCCATTCCAGCATGACGCATCAAATATTTCCGGAAAAATACTTCTTCTGCTCTGATAGCACAAACGATTTCTTTTCATTACATTATCATGACTCTACTCTTGGAATCATGATTTTACCTGACCTTCACAAACACGCTTGCTCAGTCCGCTTATTATTCTATCATAAATAC
>CAMWKN010000540.1 GCA_947174825.1 uncultured Clostridium sp. | reverse complement strand
CTTTTGCGGTGGGAAAAGACATTGCCGGGAAGCGAATTATGACGGATATTGCCAAGATGCCTCATCTTTTGATTGCAGGTGCCACTGGTTCCGGTAAATCCGTATGTATCAATACCTTGATTATGAGTATCCTGTACAAGGCTGATCCTTCGGATGTAAAGTTGATTATGATTGATCCTAAAGTGGTAGAGTTAAGTGTGTACAACGGTATCCCCCACCTGTTTTGTCCCGTTGTGACCGATCCAAAGGAGGCAGCAGCTTCCCTGAATTGGGCAGTGAGGGAGATGATGGAGCGATATAACAAGTTTAAAGAGTTGGGAGTACGGAATATTTCCGGCTATAACCAAAAAATAAAAACCGTGGAAGATGCAGAAAAAGCAGGATATACCAAGATGCCATCCCTGGTTATTATTGTGGACGAGTTTGCTGATTTGATGATGGTAGCGTCTAAAGAGGTGGAAGATGCTGTCTGCCGTCTGGCACAGTTGGCGAGAGCAGCAGGAATCCATTTAGTATTGGCGACACAGCGTCCTTCGGTTAATGTTATTACCGGTGTCATCAAGGCAAATATTCCATCCCGCATTGCATTTTCGGTATCTTCAGCAATTGATTCCCGTACAATTCTGGACAAGGGTGGTGCGGAGAAACTGTTGGGCAAGGGTGATATGTTATTTTTCCCATCTGGCTATTCGGAGCCGGTGCGTGTGCAGGGAGCTTTTGTTTCCGATAAGGAAGTCAGCGATGTGGTCAGTTACCTGATTGAGGCAAATGAACAACCGGAATATAATAACGCAGTAACGGAGATTGTGGAAGAGGCAGTTGAGCCAGCAGAGAGTAAGGAAGAGAAGAAAAAGTCGGATCATGACGAATATTTTGAAGAGGCAGGAAAGTTTGTGATTGAATCGGAGCGTGCTGCTGCGGGACAGTTGCAACGAAGGTTTTCTATTGGTTTTAACCGGGCAGGACGTATTATTGACCAGCTGCATCAGGCAGGAGTCATTGGCCCGGCAGAGGGAACCAAGCCTCGTAAGGTATTAATGACTATGGCTGAGTTTGAGGCTAGTCTGCATGGTGTGGATGTGGGAGCTTCTGAGGAGGAAGTGGCAGAGGACGTACTGATGGATATGGATGATTTGTAATAAATGAATGGAGAGAAACATGAACAAAGGTCTGTTAATTACCAATCGTTTTCTGCGCACGAACAAGTTTGTAGAGCATTATGAGTGGTTGTCAGCTGCGGCACATGCCAGAGGAATTAGCCTGGATTTATGGGATAATGCTTCTTTGCCGATCTGTTATGGAGAGCAGCTGTATTCCAATCTGGTGGAACAAATGCGTCCCTATCAATTTATACTTTATTGGGATAAAGATGTCCGCTTTGGCCGATATTTGATGTCTGTATGTGAGAACCTGGGTATTCCGATCTATAATTCGGTGGAAGCTATGGCGGTCTGTGATGATAAAAGTGAAACGTATCGTGTGTTACAGCGATGGAATGAGCAGGCTGTCCATAAGCAGGAACAGATTCCTATACTGCCAACGGTAGTTGCGCCTATGACTTATGCAGGGATCGGCTATACAAATCTGGATTTTTTGCAGGAAATTATTCATCGTCTGCAGTTTCCTATGGTCATCAAGGAGTGCTTTGGTTCCTTTGGACAGCAGGTTTATTTGGTTTCTGAGGAACAGTCTTTGCAGGAATGGACGAGGAAACTTTCAGGGACACCATTTCTTTATCAGAAATATTTGCATGACAGCCATGGGCATGACCTCAGGTTGCAGGTGGTAGGCGATCAGGTGGTTGCAGCCATGCATCGCTTTTCTGTGGATGGAGATTTTCGGGCGAATCTTACCAATGGGGGACAGATGGAGAGCTATGAGCCTTCAGAGAGGGAATGTACTTTGGCTGTGCGGGTAGTACAGGCTTTGGGACTGGATTTTGCCGGAGTGGATTTGCTGTTTTCGAATGGTCCGGATGCGGAAGCGGATGTGGTATGTGAGGTGAATTCCAATGCGCATTTTCGGAATATTGCAGAATGTACCGGAGTGAATGTAGCGGAAAAGATTATGGAATATATTATAGGAAACAAACCCAATTTCCTATAATCAATTGACGGCACAAAAAAGGAGGGAAAAAGATGTATCAAGATTTTGAACAATGGTTAAATGGGATACTGGATCAAGCAATGCCTATTGAGGGCGTGGCAGTATGTTTTAATTTATATGAAGAAACAGATGATTATTGGTCGATTCAGTTGGTGGCAACCGAGGGCTTTGATGAGGAAGATCCAGACTGGAGATGCTACGAGACATTTACAACAGGGGAGGATTTGTTTCGGTGGCAGCAGGAGACCGTTTGGGAAGAGATTTTGGAACGGTCGAAACAGCTTGTGTCCGATTATCTGACGGATGGGAAATATGCGGATGCTTTGAAGAAATATGCAGCAGTGGGCATTGGTTTTGTGGACGGGGATGTGGAAGTTCTCTTTAAACAATAGATACGGATACTTGAGGAAAGTAAAAATGGAAAACAGGAAACAATGCTATATGATTTATACAGAAGCAGAGGGACAGAAGAACCAGGCTTTTATTGAGATGTTCCGTCAGGCAGGAGAAAGTCAAG
>CAMWKN010000539.1 GCA_947174825.1 uncultured Clostridium sp. | reverse complement strand
GTATTTGACCCTCGCGGCAGTCGCCAAATGTCTGCAAGCAGTCACTTGGCTCGTTGCTCGCGGGAATAAAAGAAATATAAAAAATTTTGCCATTCCTATCCGGCCGGCTGCAGAACAGTGGCACAACATTATTATGATTACAGCAAAGATAAACATTCCTGCAGTAAATGAGACACTTGACGATCTATAGTAAATAATTCCTGAAATAAGGATTTGAGTTCTGCTCTGGCAGATGATTTATCCAGCAATTCATCAATGTTGCGGGGCACACAATAGAAAGTCTGTGGTGTCACACCCAGAAGCCCCCAAATTTTCCATGCCTGATCATGGAAATGGAGATGTAAATCAGATGCTTCTAAAAGAAATTTTTTACATTTATCGTCGTCAAGCATAGTTACCAGCGTGTTCCGATAACATTCAGATGCATGCCACCTTGTTTCTATGGCAAGACCATTCATTTGATTTAACCACTTTCCAAGTTTTTTTCCATCCGGTTCCGTTTCTAACTTTTGATATATCTTTTGTTCCAGCTTATTCCGGCTGCCGGTATTTAAATGATGAATCATATGACCCAGAGCTTCGGACAAGGAAATCGTACTGTCATATTTATCTGTTATGAAAACGATATTGGTGAGCTTATTATACCAATCCTTATTAAGTTGTGGTGAATGGCGAAATTTCATTAAGTATGGAAGATTTTTATCATCATCGTATCCCGTTATCACTGCCCACAAATCGCCGAGACTTAATTTGATTAAGACGGGCTGTTTTTCCTCAACAGACTGCTTTATTCTATCAAATAGGACATCTGCCTCTGTATTTTTGTTCATTGACTCATAACGGTAACCGGATGCATATAAAGCTAAGGATAGCCGGTCAAGAGCAGTCTCTGAAAATTCGTCTGCTATGTACGGTTTGTTGTAGAAATTGCCAATTTCTTTATCTATCCAAAAATATGCGCAACCTGTTATTGTGATTAAATATTGATATATCTTAAGATGATGTTTATTAATAAAAGGTTCGTTTCCACAACCGCCGCATCGTATACAGTTACGTTGGTATTTTCCACAGAAAAAGGGGGTGTCCTCTGTGTAAGCATTCCGATATAAAAGAATGGAAGAAAGGGCGCCAAAAAATGAATTTCTTTGTGCATTTACGGGAAAAGAAACTAAGTTTTCAATACTATTTGTCATTTGAATTCCTCCATGATGGTTATTAAATAAGTGTGTGAATTGTGTAGAGTCTAACATAATCTGTATACTTAAGGAAGTGCTGATTAAATCATCACTTCCTTAATGCCTCCGGCGGATGCACACGGATTTGCAGAGGAATATGCCGCTTCACAGCGCAAATCCGGTGCGGGAAACGCTTTAATCAGCGTTTCCTTAAGTCAATAAAAAATCTGTGGAATCAGAATATACAGCTGTTAAAGGAAAAATTGAATATGTTTCGTTCCATAGATAATGGAAACCTGCTTTCCTTTCCGCTAAAATAACAAAACGGGAAAACTGCATAGCTTTCCCGCCGTAAATGGTTATAACACCCGCGAACCACATTTCTGTCCGGGTCAAGGCTGATCAGTTAGGACCTGTTGAAAATTCCATCAAGTATATCATGGACCTTTTCTGCCATTCTCATAAATCCAAGTGCGTTGGGATGCGTGCCATCAACAGTACATTCTGCCCTGCCATATGTTCCGAAAAATGTCTCACCATCCAAAAACCATACGTTTTGGTCGCCCTGCTTTTTGGCGTTGGAATAAGTGGTAAAGATTACTTCTTTTCTTGCTTGTGCATCTTTTTTATCTATGTCGGTATCTGGTCTGCTCATTATTAAAATAGGAAGATTAGGGTGTGCCTTTCTGACTGTTTTGAAAAATGCCTCATGGGTGTCGAAAAGCTGCTTTACATCATTCGCGTTGTGGTCATAATCATATACAAATGCACTTATGTCAGTCAGAGACGCAAGATATTGGGCAAATATTTGTTCACCTCTTGCAGAACCAGAAAAACCAAAATTGCAGTAATCAGCATCCAGCCAACGACTGACAATACTGGTGTAGGCATTGCCGGCACGGGACGCACAGCCGCCTTCTGTAATGGAAGAACCATAAAAGACAATCGGACTTGCTATTGTATATTCCAGTGATTCTTCCACCGTTGCCGTATCATCCACACCAATTTCCATAGAAAGAAGATGGTCGTTTCTTGGGAGATTGATTGTTACGATTTCCATTGTATTCTTTTTGGAAAATGCTTTTTCTACACTGACTTCTTCCATGATATGGCAGTTTGGAGCGATATAGCCGAGATATTCAGAACCGATTCCCTTACCAAGATAAATGTCTGCTCCCGCAGATCCAGATAGTGGGATGTTGATATCTTCTTTAACTTGACTTAATGTCATGCGAATTGTGAGATTAGCCGAATCTGTACAAAAACGTACGCGCCCCCCTGTTGCACGTCTGCCTAAATAATCGTATTGGGGCATTTTTTCCAGCATATATTTTGGCAGCCTGTAAAATTGTCGGTTTTCGGCGTCTGCTACAGCAAGACCGTAGATTTTCAGGGGATGTTGGGTGATGTTGTAATAATTCATAGGTATTCTCCATTATAATAGCTGT
>CAMWKN010000538.1 GCA_947174825.1 uncultured Clostridium sp. | reverse complement strand
ATAGAGGAATAATCTGTAATCAAAAGTTCACTTTCCGCAAAAACCGTTCGATATGGGATTCCTTCACCCAGTTCCAACAACCTTTGATCACTCGTCATAGCACTTTTAGCGCAGACCATATTGGGATGATGCATGAACCCAATCGTATATCCCATTTTTTCTGCTCTCTGCTTTAGTTCCTCTGCCAACCATTCATGTCCGTTTGCTTCAATATAATAATTTTGGGATGCCTCAAAAAGTTTCCGAACTGGCTCATCCGGATAATCCAGGGAAAATATTCGATTCTCTCCCGCTTTACCCACAATGCCATGCAGCGCATCATCACATGCCAACATCACAGTCTTAGTTTTTGCCTGCATCCCAGTGTGGAATCCTTCATATATGACTTGAAAAATATTAGACAAAAAAGCATACGCCATCTTCTCGTAATCTTCTTCTGGCGTATATTTTGCAAAAAA
The DNA here is from genome assembly GCA_947174825.1 of uncultured Clostridium sp. The sequence continues at coordinate 2,171 of CAMWKN010000538.1, read as the reverse complement.
TGAAATCCAATTTCGCCATGCATAATAGGTAGGAAAGGTATTCTCACTCTCTTTTTTGGCTCCCATAGCATGTAATACTTTGGATGTTCCCACTGACGCCACTTTCATTCCCGCTAGATTACATTTGTGACACCACTCGGTATCATCCCAGTACAAAAAATTCTCCTCCGGCATAAACCCAATCCGATCAATGGTAGAACGGCGCACCATCAAAGAACAGGCAGCTACACTATCCACATACAGATATTCCGGCATCGTGCCATCCTCAATTTGATTCAAATGAGGAACTTCCGTACAAAAATACTCAAAATCTATTTTCTGTCCATACTGCTGTATCAAATCAGGTGCTTCTGTATGATAAATTTTAGATCCAGCCATCCCCGCCTCCGGATGGCTCTCCAGAAATTCATATAAACTACCAATCGCATTTTCATCTAACAGCGCATCATTATCCACACACATCAGGTAAGGATATCCCTGTTCATATACCTGCCGCAGCCCTCGGTTAAACCCACCGGATCCACCTCTATTTTCCTCATTAACTAACAGGGTAACTTGAGGATAGTGTTTCCGAATCTTTGCTACAGACTGGTCTGTAGATGCATTATCCACCACGTAGAGATCAAAGTCCTGAAAACGGGACTCCAAGACGCTCTGAATACAATCCAAAACACAATCTTCCTTATTGTAATTACAAATCACGATTCCTATTTTTTTCATGATTACATTTCCTCTTCCATCCCTTAATTACGCCTTTGTTTTTTCTTTCTGATGCGTCCTTTTCCTCCTACTAAGATAATAAAGCAACCCTGCTGATATCACACCTACCCCAAATACAAGATAGGTATACGGTGCTCCTAACGGCTGGAATTTCATAACAATATCATGATATCCTTCCGAAACCTCTACACCCATAAAAGCGGTATTGACACGATAAGTTTTATCCGCCTTTTTTCCATCAATATAAATATCCCAGCCACTATCATAAAAGATACTTAAATAAAGTAATCCCCCTTGCTCTGTATCAATATTTCCTTCTATCCGATCATTCCCATAACGGGTAACTTGCAATCTATGCTGCTCTAAAGCAGAAGCCTGTTCAGCAAAGTTCTCCATCGGAACTGCGAGAATTTGGATGTCATCATATGAATATTTGCCAATTGTTTCAAAATTACATTTGATCTTACCAGTATATTGATCCACATATCCTGTATTGACAATATAATCCTCTACATCACGAATTCCCTGGGGTTCGCCTTCCGCATTAAGCACTCTTTTTGTAATTCCACCTCTGGTTATGGTAATGGAAAAATTTCCATAATCAACACGAGACATCCTTGACAAGTTAAATTGATTTCTTTGCAGCTTATCTCCAGCTTGTTCCTGCAATGACATTTTCCATAACTTCTCTTTATTAAAGTTTTGCTTCTTGAGATTTTTAAATACCACATATATCTCACTGTTTGTAACCGTTTGGTTTAATTGTATGGTCAATGTGGATGGTTTCTCCAGCGAAAAACCGTTTCCTGACAGTTTCATACCATCTCCAGCAGACAGCTGGTACGGAATCTGCTTTGTATTTTCCAAAGATATTTCAGATAGCGATTGTTTTGGCGTCCGTTGCAGGGTATCCAAATCCTCCTCTTTCACTTCCGCACTCTGCATTAAAATCTGCTCCCTTTCCAATTGCGAATAATTTAATAAATCCGTATCCGCAATGACAGAATCATACACATATCCCAACCCAGCATTATATGCTGATTTTAAAATAGCAACCCCCTTTGATTTACTATTTTTACGAAAGCCATATCCAGCATATTTAGAGTAATCTGAAGCAATTTCTTTCTTGGAATCGGAACCCAAAAAATATTTTACCCCTAATAGGAAGTCCATTCTGGCGCGGTTATCGTTGGAATAGGTACACATCCGCCTAAAATATCCACTATTATTCCCCAACAAATGATTAAATTCCAGCCAGCCACTGTCTACCGTTGACAAGTATTCTGAAATAGCCGGGGCATCCCAATATAACGCCATGTTTGCCGGAGTATGCGAATACGGCACATTATCTCCCGTATTAGACGGGTAATCAACTGTATCAATACGGTAAAAATCATCCTCAGGAATCTTTTCTACAGCACGAATACTGTTTGAAATATAAATTTTATGAA
>CAMWKN010000537.1 GCA_947174825.1 uncultured Clostridium sp. | reverse complement strand
ATGCTATGTTCCTCACATCATTTTACAGCGATATCCAAGCGCAGCCGATTCTGGACAAACAATGTCTCATTTCGAAGTCCTGCCATTTTCATCAACCATAAAAAAAAATCCTCCATTCGGCAAATCATATACTACCATATCAAGGCTCAAATGTCCAATTTCCCTTACACCCCAACCTAATTACCTGAACTTTTGTAATGTCGCAAACTATACCTCCAAAACAGATAAACCACAAAAAACAACAAGCCTCCGACTACCGGAGTCAAATAGAGATAAATTTGCGGATACTGCTGCATATCTGGTTTGCGAAGCAGATACTGAGCGGGAAAATAATTGACAAACGCAAAAGGCACAACATAAATCATACAAATCTGTATCGGTTTGGCAAAAATACTGATGGGATAACCGGCAAATTTCCTCATATTCCAGTAAAAAACCTCCTTCAAACTGTCCGTTTCTAACAGATAAATATTCAGCGTCGCAAGAAGCAGAAAAATGGCCCCTTGAATCAGTACACCGCCTGCCAGTGCAAAAATATAGTACAATACATTAAAAAATGACCACTGAATTCCAACCCTTCCAGCCGAGAGTACAAATAAAAGAAGACCAAGACCGCCATGCCCAATAGCCGCAAACCAGTCCGCATTAACAAAAATCAGCTGGAATAAAACGCCCCTCGGCCTTAACAGAAAACGGTCCAACCCCCCTGCTCTTATTGTCCAGCCAAAATCCCTCAATCCGGTAAAAAATAAAATCATGATACCATATGTCAAAAACAAAAGACTGAATAAAAAGAGCATTTCCGATAGATCCCAGCCATTTAATGTATCGAATTTCAGCAGTGCAAAATAAATAACAATGATACCCGTTGATTCTCTCAAAAAGACAGCCAGTGACCGGAGCACGGCATCTACTTTATATTGAAACCACGCCTTCATAATTGTTTTTGTGTAAACCGCTATTAAGTGCATACTATCTGCCATCTCTTCCTAACCTCCCTGCACCACAAGTTTTTTCTGTCCCTTTATCCAAAGGAAATTTCCAAACGCATATACAATTGTAATCCAGAAAATCTGTATGAGACACTGTGTCAGTATTTCGTTATAAGTAAGACGTCCCATATATATCTGCACCGGAGTAAAATAAATACTGGAAAACGGTGTAAAACGAATCACGCCGTTCATCCATTCCGGCATGAACCAGAGGGGAATCATAGAGCCTGAAAGCACATTGATAAATACGTTTTTTATCGTGACAATACTCCAGACATTCAACAACCAGAATGACAGCATCTGTGTAACAAGGCTTATCGTCCAGAGTACCCCATAACCAAGAAGAGCACTCACAACAAAAAGTAAAAACATAATGCCGCTTGCCGGCCTCATAACTCCCACAAACAGGACAGATACGACCAATGCTGGAACAAAGCGGAATATCAGTTCAAACAATGCGTTTCCGAGATTTTCTGCCGCCATACGCCCCTGTATATTAATCGGGCGCAACAGCTCATTGGCAATACTGCCATCCCTTATTTTGTCCGGAATAAAAAAGTCGTCAACTCTAAATACGGCATCCATACAGATGGAGAGTACAAAGTTTGTTGTTACCATCATCATAGAAATACCATCTACCTCTGTGCGCTCGCCGTACAGTGTCCTGTAAATTTCCCAGTAAATAAAAACACGGAGCAGTATATTAACGATTCCCATGAGATGGTCAAAACGATAAGCACTTCTGGCCAGAAAACTTTTCTTTGCGTAGGCAAGATAAGGTTCTAATCGCATCTGTTACACCTCCCCGCCATATATTTTACAAATCAGTTCGTCAATTTCCGGTTCTGTGATATTGATATCACGGATACTGTAATGCGTCAGAAGATGGTTCATTAATTCATTAATATGCACCTGACCCTGCTCATAAATAAATCGTTTCTTTATATGTCCCTCTTCCTTTAACGGCTGCACCCTCACATGATCCAGCGGTGCAATCTCGCACTCAAAATTAAACTCCACATCGAGCTGCCTTGTGGTGCCAAACTTTTCCCGGATTCCCTGAAGAGAACCATCGTACATTTTGGAACCCCGGTCTATGATTATCAGACGTTCGCAGGTTTTTTCAATATCCTGCATGTCATGTGTCGTAAAAATCATGGTAACCTGTTCTTTCCTGTTTAACTCCTTTATAAAATCCCGAATAACCTGTTTTCCTACCACATCCACGCCGATAGTAGGCTCATCAAAAAAGACAATTTTCGGAGAGTGAAGCAACGAGGCCACAATATCTGCACGCATACGCTGCCCTAGGGAGAGCTGCCGTACCGGCTGGTTAATAAAACCTCCCATATCGAGCATATCCATAAACTGATTCAGATTTTTCTTATAGATCTCTTCCGGTATCGCATAAATAGCCCGCAGCAGTTCATAGCTGTCCTGAAGTGGCAAATCCCACTGCAGCTGGGACTTTTGTCCGAACACAACGCCAATATTTCCCACATATTTTTTCCTCTGCCTATAGGGAATAAATTCACCGACACGAATACTCCCTTTATCCGGGCATAAAATGCCCGACAGCATTTTTATCTATGGCGAGGTGCTTCAGGACAAGAATGTAAAGGAGGATGAATATGCCGAATAT
>CAMWKN010000536.1 GCA_947174825.1 uncultured Clostridium sp. | reverse complement strand
GTATGTGAATTATTAACTGATAAAGATAAAACATATCGTGCGGTTTGCCGTTTGGGCGTGGAGACAGATACTCAGGACTTATCAGGGACAGTGTTGCAGCATTATGATTATAGTAAAATTACATCAGAGCAGCTCTGTCGTGTGGCAGAAAGCTATCGAGGAGATTCCATGCAGGTTCCGCCCATGTATTCTGCACTGAAAATTAATGGAAAGCGACTTTATGAACTGGCACGAGAAGGAAAAACTGTGGAGAGAAAGCCCAGACCAATTCATATTTCTGATCTTCAGATAGAGGAAATTGACTTGGAAAATGGAAGATTCTGTATGGAAGTGACCTGTTCTAAGGGAACTTATATCCGAACCTTGTGTCATGATATTGGTAAGGCACTGGGAATTGGCGCAGCCATGGAGCATTTAACCAGAACCAGGGTAGATGTTTTTCGTCTGGAAGATGCCCTGCGGTTGTCCGAAATAGAGCAGTTGGCAATAGGTAACAAAGATATATTGGCTGCCAGAATCCAGCAGGTGGATTCCCTGTTTCCTCATTTTCCAAAAGTACAGGTAGTGTCAGGAGCCGAGCGGCTTTTAGAGAATGGAAATTACTTACCGCCAGACGGTTTAATGGGCATGGATGGGACGGTTCCTAAAAGGGATGAGCAGGAGTCGGTCCTGGTTTATGACAGCCAGAGGAATTTTCGTGCCATTTATACTTACTTGGATGGTAGATATAAGTGTAAGAAGATGTTCTAAAATCGACGATATACGTTTGCGTATATCGTCGAAGAACCTCTATTTACACTGGTAAGAAGATGTTCTGATTTTTTAAGGTAGGAAACGAAAGTTATGGATATTCTGAGAGGTACAGATTTTAAATTAAAAAATAGTGCAGTGTCTCTGGGTAAGTTTGATGGCATCCATAGAGGACACCGCTTGCTGTTACGGGAGATATTACAGGCATCTCCTTTGATTCCTACAGTATTTACCTTTGATACGATAGGGAAAACGATGAAAAAAGAGGAAAATTTTCGTTCGCAAATATACGATCAACGGGAGAAATCTCTTCTTTTACAGAACATAGGTGTGGAACGGGAGGTTCTTTTTCCCTTTCATGAAGGCACCAGACAAATGTTACCACAGGATTTTATTCGGCAGATCTTGCATGAAGCCTTGGATGCCAAGTTAGTTTGTGTGGGGGAGGATTTTCGGTTTGGAAAGGATCGCAGCGGAGATGTGGGAATGTTGCAGCAATATGCTCATCAATATGGGTACGATGTCAAGGTCATTCCGAAACTGCAGGAAGAGGGAGATATTATTAGCAGTACCAGGATTCGTACTCTGCTACAGGAGGGAGACTTATCTAGTGCCAACCACCTGTTGGGGGAAGCATTTTTCTTTTATGGAGAGGTAGTTCATGGTAATGCATTGGGCAGAACCATGCAGATGCCCACTGCCAATTTGCTGCCGGAACCGGAAAAAGTATTGCCGCCAGCTGGTGTCTATGCTGCCAGAGTAAATGTTAGGGGAGAAGAATATTCAGCCGTGACCAATTTGGGATATAAACCAACTGTGGGTTCTGCACAGGTAGGGGTAGAAAGCTGCCTGTTGGATTTTGATCAGGATATTTACGGAGAAGAAATTTGTGTGCGTTTTCATCGCTTTCTTCGTCCAGAGAGGAAATTTGACAGTTTGGATGCATTACGCAGCCAGATGGAGCAGGACAAGCGTCAGGCGGTCGAGACCCTCCGTGATATCGGTTTCGCTTAAGTTAGAATATCCTAACAATATGGATTCGGAAACACTATCTGTGGGAGACAGGTAGTGTTTTTTGATACCATAAAGACGGATTCCCTGCTGTTTTGCTTCTGCAATCAGGGCAGCTTCTGTCAAATCTTTTTGCAGATCCAGTACCAGATGCAGACCAGCGTGTTCACCACGGATCTTTAGGATTTCCTGCTGTACCAAAGGTTTCAGAAGTTCTAAAACCAGGTCATGCTTGCTGCGGTATAGCTTGCGCATCCGATTGACGTGTTTTTCAAAATAGCCTTCTGCGAGAAAACGGGTCAGAATGCCTTGATCCAGACGGGACACGGTACAGGAATAGAAGCCTAAAGCCTGGTGATAGGCGGCAGATAATTTCGGTGGCAGGATCAGATAGGAGACACGGATTGCCGGAGCAACTGCCTTGGAAAAAGTACCCAGATAAATTACTCGGTTATATCTGTCCATGCCTTGTAGCGCCGGGATCGGTTTGCCCTTATAGCGGAACTCACTATCATGGTCGTCCTCAATGATATAGCGTTCCTGTGCCTGCATTGCCCAGTTTAACAATTCACCCCGTCTGCCAAATGGCATTACGATTCCCAAAGGATACTGGTGGGAGGGGGTAACATAGACCACTTCCGTTTCCGGAGCAATGGATGAAATCGTTAAACCATGGGAATCCAGGGTGCCAGTATGAAGCTGCATCTGATTCTCCTCAAAAATCATCGCTGCTTTGCGGTAGCAGGGATTTTCTAATGTGACTTGTCGAATACCGATATGGCGAAAGAGCAGGGACAACATTTGTAGCAGATAGTCTGCCCCGGCACCAATGATAATTTGATCCGGAGAGCAATGGACTTCACGGGAAAGGCAGACGTAG
>CAMWKN010000535.1 GCA_947174825.1 uncultured Clostridium sp. | reverse complement strand
GGGCACTTGCCAGTTTACGGATGAGACTATGGATGCAATGGTTCCAAAGCTGTTGAAAGAGTTGGTTGAGTTGAGTGCGTAATGCCTACAATCAAGTTAACAGCAGTGAATAAAGTGCAAAAACATACCCGGGATGCCAGAATAATAGGTATCCCGGGTTTCTGTTATAGGCTATATATTTTGTGTTACTAGGACAGTGACAATTCAGTGCGTAGATTATTAAGGTGCAAAAACGCCAGGAGCAGTTGAAATCTCTGCTATTAGATGCTATAATCTATAAGTTAGTAACAAAAATTAAAAAAATGTAATTTTAGAGAGGATGGTATGCTATGAAAAAATTAGGCACAGTATTGCTTGTAATTGTTATTCTTGCAGGAATTGCTATTGGTATATATGCGATATTGCCAGAGTATTCCAAAAATATCGTACGCGCTGTGTATCAAGATCATTTTGATGCAGAGGCAACTGCTAAAATCAGAATAGCGCAGGCGTTGGAGAATCCTAATCTGAAAACAGATTATAAGTCGATTCTGGAAGCCCATACCGGTACAAAGGGCTGGGTTTATGATAAGGCAAAAGATGGTTCGCCAGAAAAGGTAACCTTCTATGGAAATAAGGTCAGTCTGATCATGAAAGAGATTCCGGAACATGATAGTATGCTTTATGATAATACTACAGTGAAGGTTGAGTTTATCACAGATGCAGATGGAAAAGTTTCCGTTAATATGTATATCGGTGATTTCAAGAATCCAGTAGAAGATGTTGTACGTCCTTACGCCTTTGAGCAGTTGTTGAACGGTCCTGTTGGTGATTAGTAACAGAGAAAAGAGGTTAATATGAACGAGTTAAAACCGATCAAAGAGGGAAAAGTCAGAGAGATTTATGATAATGGAGACAGCTTGATCATGGTTGCAACAGATCGCATTAGCTGTTTTGATGTGATCTTGAAAAATGAGGTAACTCAGAAGGGGGCCGTGTTAACCCAGATGTCCAAATTTTGGTTTGATATGACGGAAGATATCCTGCCAAACCATATGATATCTGTGGATGTTCAAGATATGCCTGAGTTTTTCCGGCAGCCAAAATTTGATGGCAATAGTATGATGTGCCGTAAACTGGATATGTTGCCCATTGAGTGTATTGTGCGGGGATATATCACAGGTAGTGGCTGGGCAAGTTACCAGAAAGATGGCACGGTGTGTGGAATCCGCCTGCCAGAAGGACTGCAGGAGTCTGATCAATTGCCAGAGCCAATTTATACCCCGTCTACCAAGGCAGAAATTGGGGATCACGATGAAAATATATCTTATGAACAAAGCGTGGCACATTTAGAGAAGTATTTTCCGGGCAAGGGCGAGGAATATGCTGCAAAGCTGCGGGATTATACCATTGCGCTGTACAAAAAATGTGCAGATTATGCCAAGGAAAAAGGTATCATTATTGCAGATACCAAGTTTGAGTTTGGTTTAGACGAGGATGGCAACATTGTATTAGGTGATGAAATGCTTACACCGGACAGCTCCCGTTTTTGGCCGGCAGAAGGCTACGAGCCGGGACATGGTCAGCCTTCTTTTGATAAGCAGTTTGCCAGAGATTGGCTCAAGGAGAATTCTGGTCATGACTGGACATTGCCGGAAGATATTGTGGAGAAGACGATCTCCAAATATCTGCAGGGCTATGAATTGATAACAGGGAAAAAGTTGTAAATTGCACGAAACGCTTTTGTTAAGTTAAAAAAACTCCTTTTTGTAGGAAATACGCTACAAAAAGGAGTTTTTGCTTTCTGCTGTAATGGTATGATAGGAAATATTTAAAAATTTATTTTGTATTTTTGTAATTTCAATCTCTAATTCCATAGTATATAGACAGAGGAGCAGGAGGTGAAGAGATGGACGATCAGCTGATTATTAAAAAATTCCAGGAACGTTCCGAAAGTGCTATACAGGCATTATCAGACAAATATGGAAAACTATGCCATACCCTGGCAAATCGTATCTTGAATAATGAGCAAGATGCGGAGGAATGCGTTAATGATGCATTGTTGGCAGTATGGAATGCAATTCCGCCAGCAAAACCGGATCCACTGTCAGCATTTTTGTGTGGCATCACCAGAAATATTTCGCTTATGAAATACCATGCAAATACGGCGAAAAAGCGGAATCATTACTATGATCTGGTATTGGATGAATTGGCAGACAGTTTACCGGGAAATACATTGGTGGAGGATGAAATTCTGGCAAAAGAATTAGGTCAGGCTATCAATGACTTTCTGTCGGAACTGGGAGAGTTTGACCGTATTCTATTTGTTCAGCGATACTGGTTTCTGGATTCCGTTACGGAAATAGCGGATCTCGTGGGGAAAAACAAGAATTACGTCACAGTGCATTTATATCGGAGCCGGAAAAAGCTGGAGCATTATTTAAAGTCGAAGGGATTGATCGCTTGAGGGAAAGCGATAGAATGGAGCGTAGTATGAAAAAAGAAATGATAGAGCAGATGATAGGAGAGATGGATGAAAAATACATTACAGAGGCAGTTATGAAAACAAGAAAGATGCAGGAGAGGCAAGGAGAAGCAGTTTTGAAATGGAGGAAAATTGCAACGGCAGCAGAAATCTGTCTGATTATGCTGGTAACGGGTATTACG
>CAMWKN010000534.1 GCA_947174825.1 uncultured Clostridium sp. | reverse complement strand
AGTAAATGATTATAGAAAACGGCAGCAGGCAATTGACCGTCTGTTAAATATTCAGGATACTTTTGATATTCTGAAACGGGAATTTATGATAGGCAATAAAAATGCCACCTTTTATATGATTGATGGTTTCCTGAAAGGGGAGACCATGGAAAAAGTAATGGAATTCCTACTGGGGATAACCGAGGAAGATACACCAGCTACCTTTGATGATTTTACCAAAAAAGGAATGCCCTATGGCGATATTATTACCGTAACCAAGGAAAAAGATTTTCTCCAATATCTGTTATCGGGATTAAGTCTGTTGGTGGTGGACGGGTATCAGGAGATTTTGGCAGTGGATCTCAGGGATTATCCGGCCAGAAGTGTCCAGGAGCCGGATAAGGATAAAGTTCTGCGGGGACCCCGGGATGGTTTTGTGGAGTCCATTATGCCGAATATTGCATTGATCCGACGGCGGATCCGTGACGTGGATCTGATATTTGACATGCAGAGTATCGGCAGCAGTTCCAGAACGGATGTCTCTTTGGTATATATGAAGAGTCGGGTGAACCAGAAGGCATTGAAAAAAATACAGGATCGAATTGACGGGATACGAGTGGATTCTCTGACTATGAATCAGGAAAGTCTGGCGGAAGTGTTGATGCCACGCAATTGGTGGAATCCTTATCCTAAGTTTAAATATACAGAACGGGCAGATACTGCGGCAGCATGTATTCTGGAGGGCAGTATCGTGATACTGGTGGATAACTCTCCGGCAGCGATGATAATTCCCACATCCCTGTTTGATATTATCGAAGATCCCAACGATTATTATTTCCCTCCGGTTACCGGAACTTACCTGCGATTTAGCCGAATGCTTACCGGGGTACTGGCTTTGTTTATTACACCAGTTTATGTCTTGCTGTTAGAAAATCCCCAGTGGGTGCCGGAGTGGTTGAATTTTATTCTGATACAGGATGAAATGAATGTGCCCCCTATTTTGCAGCTTTTGATTCTGGAGCTTGCTATTGACGGACTGCGTATGGCTGCGGTGAATACGCCAAATATGTTGAATACACCCCTCAGTGTAGTGGCTGGTATTGTGTTTGGTGATTATACCGTGCAATCTGGCTGGTTTAATTCCGAAATTATGTTATATATGGCATTTGTGGCGATTGCAACCTATACCCAGAACAATATGGAGCTGGGTTATGCCATTAAATTCCAGCGTATTATTATGTTAGTGCTTACTGGTATCTTTGGTATCTATGGTTTTGTGGCTGGGTGTATTTTGACACTTTTAGCATTCTTTACCAATCGTACTATGGCAGGAAAAGGCTACCTCTATCCGTTGGTTCCTCTGGATAGCCATCAGTTGTTCAAGCGATTTTTCCGTATTAGTTTGACCAGAAATGAGAAAATCAGCAGAAGTAGCCGGTAAAGGAATCCTATGACGTGTGGGTAATCGTTACTATTATCAAGGTAGTTGCATAGAATATTGTTGTTAATATTGCTCTGGCTATTAGATATCAGGAGTATGATATGGGATAGCTGGAGCGGCAAAGTGTGCTTCGCATTTTATTGTTATTAATTTGCGAGAGTGTGTGAAGCACACTTTGTTCCTGCGACGGGAAAAATGATGAGTACCGTTGTTCCACATTTTGTCAATGATAAAAGCGTTACTGCCATTGATTTTGAAGTGGACAGTAGTGGTGGATATATTTTACATTGACATGGTGTAGATGGAATAGAATGTTTTCTTTTTCCGCATATTATGTTATAATGGTCTCTAAATATGTTTCAGAATGTTATTATCGGTTTTTATGGATTATGGGGTGTCCGTTTCTGGGTAATAGGACAATCTGTAACAAACTATGAATTGTAGCGATATAGTATGGTTAGGCAACTATCCTGTCAGAGAGGAAAGAGATCGGAACGGAGGAGGAAACAAAATGAAAAAAAACAAACAGAAAAAGGAAAAAACAGGTATGCGATATTCAGTGGTGCATACTATTACTGGAATTGCTTTGCTGCCATTAATTGTGATGGCAGTTGTTTTGACCGTAGTGGGTATTAATAGTATTCAAGATGGAATGCAGGATGAGAAATTAGAGGCTTTGAAATCTATGACGATAGCTCTGGAGGGAGCATTGGATTCTATAGATTCGGGAGAATATTCCCTGGAGGGAGAGGATTTACATAAAGGTAGTTATAATCTGACGGAACATGTGGATATGTTGGATAAGCTGGTGGAAGGAACAGATACGGACGTCACTTTGTTTTATGATAAGACAAGAAGAGCAACTACCTTGAAGAATGCGAAAACTGGAGAAAGAATTGTAGGAAGCGATGCCAGTGACAAAGTCTATAATCGAGTAGTAAAAGAGGGTAAGGCTATGGGTGCCACAGACCTGAAAATCAATGGACAACATTACTATGCCTATTATTCTCCGATGAAGAGTTCTGATGGTAAGGTAATAGGAATGTTTTTTGCAGGGGCGCCAGTAACAAAGTTTAATGCATACATCGTTCAGAGAGAGAAAATTCTGTTTCTTTCTGCGGTTGTTGTGGCTGTTGTATCCTTCATTCTGATTATTTTGTTTGTTACTCCGATTAAGAAAGGAATTGTGGCGACAAATCGTGCCGTGCAGGCACTGTCAGCAGTCA
>CAMWKN010000533.1 GCA_947174825.1 uncultured Clostridium sp. | reverse complement strand
CATATGGGACGCTATCCGCTTATTTTTCTGACACTGAAATCAGCGAAGCAGCCGACCTACCAGATGGCATATGATTTTTTGGTAAATGGAATTATGGCAGAATATGAACGGCATCGATATCATTTGCAGGGAAATGTGTTATCTGCCAAGCAAAAAGAGCGATATATTGCTATTATGGATCGAAATGCCGAGTCATCAGAATACGCAGGGGCATTACAATTTCTGTCTGCCTGTCTGGAGCAGTATCATGGGGAAAAGACCATTATTTTGATTGATGAGTATGATGTGCCTTTGGAGAATGCATTTTATTCCGGATTCTATGAGGAGATGGTTGGATTCATACGTTCCTTGTTTGAGTCTGCCCTAAAAACCAATACCAGTTTAAATTTTGCTGTTGTCACAGGCTGTCTTCGCATTAGCAAAGAAAGTATCTTCACCGGATTGAATAATTTTGATATTATTTCGATTTTGGATGAGAGTTATGCGGAATATTTTGGCTTTACACCGGATGAAGTAGAAGCAATGCTGGGTTTTTATAGAATTTCTGATCGAATGGAAGAGGCAAAGCTGTGGTATGATGGATATTTGTTCGGAAAAACAGAGGTGTATAATCCGTGGAGTGTCATTAAGTATGTGCTTGATATTGTACAGAAAAACACAGAGTTTCCGAAACCGTACTGGTCAAATACATCTTCCAACAGTATTATCAAGGATCTGGTGGAGCAGGCTGACCAGAATACCAAGAGAGAGATCGAACGGCTGATAGCCGGAGGCAGCATTGAAAAGCAGGTTCACGAGGAAATCACTTATGGCGATATATACCAGACACGAGACAATTTATGGAATTTTTTATTTTTCACAGGGTATCTGAAAGAAGTGGGGAGACGTTTCGATTCGGAATCGATCTATCTGACTTTACAGATTCCGAACCGGGAAATTCGTTATATTTATAACAATACGATACGGTTGTGGTTTCAGCATATGGTGGAATCAGAAGATTATTCTGAGCTGTATACAGCAATTGTTAATGGAGATACACAGAGATTTGAAATGTTGATAAAGAAACGACTAAAAGAAAGCATTAGCTTCATGGATCATGCGGAAAACTTTTATCACGGTTTTCTGCTCGGCTTGTTAACTGGCATGAAGGATTATTGTAGTATTTCTAATAGGGAAAGCGGTAATGGAAGATATGATATTGCATTGGAGCCGAATGATATGGAGTTCCCTGTTATTATTCTGGAACTGAAAGTAACTGCAAAGTTTGGAGAGATGGAGGAAAAATGCAGGGAGGCTTTGCAGCAGATTGATGAAAAACAGTATGATGCAGAGTTTGTCGAAACGGGTTATCCGCATATTATGAAGTATGGGATCTGTTTTTGTAAGAAAAATTGCAGGATATTCTTAAAGAAATAAATTTCCCTAAACTGCAACGTTAGGATAACGATTATGGAGCAGTCCATGTAGGCGATGTTAGCGAATGCTAATCGGCAGATCGAGGGAAAATTAACCTTGTTGCAAACATAGCTGTTTCTCGGTTAGCTATGAATGTGGGGAGGATAGTTCTGTTGTTCCGACAGAGGAATATGGTCTGTATGAAACTATTGTTAAGCCGCAAAATCTGATCAAAGAACAATATATTTTTTTAATCCTATTATGTAACATTTGAATCCAATGGAGGCAGTGCAGTTGCAGATAATGTCTATGTATATGACGAAGACATGGTGGCATCGGAGAATCCAATCAAAGAAGGCTATATATTTACAGCTTGGTATGAAAATGAGGAGCTGACAAAGGTATATTCATTTGAGAAGATGCAGGCTGAAGACATTACATTATATACCAAGAAACTAAAAACAGCGCAGCTATCTGTTAAGGGAACCAGTCATTCTGTCCTGTGGTCTTCTTCAAATGTGGCTGTGGCAAAAGTATCCCAAAAAGGGAAAGTCACTGCTGTTGGTAAGGGAACTGCTTACATTACTGCAACTGTAGATGGTGTGAGTTATCGTTGTAAGATTGTAGTAAAAAAAAACGAAAATTACCTTTGCACGGAAAATCAATTCTGTGAAAATGTGAGTGGGTGAGAAACAAAGTGTCAGAGCTAAAGTAGTTCCAAAAGGCATTGTTACCTACAAGACATCGAATAAGAGGATTGTATCCGTATCAAAGAAAGGTGTGATGAAAGCGAAAGCGGCTGGAAGAGTAACGATTACAGTAAAGGCAAACGGAATTAAAAAGAAATTGAAGGTAATTGTGAAACAATAGACATTTGGTAAATCGTGGAATGCTGTCGATATCATGATAAAAATATTGTCACAATTTGAATGAAATGATATAATGAACGAATAGAGCATGAGTGCAGAATTATTGCGATGGATTTTTGTCTGCTTGCAGACAGTTAAATCTATCGTGATAATTCTATATGAGTGTCAACGAACACTGAGAAGCCGGAGGCTTCGAAGTGGCACTCATGCATGGAGTGACACTCATGCAGAATAGAATGTATTAGATAAGATAATTCTAATAAGGTATTAGAGTTTTACGATACTATTGGAGGAAAGATTATGTCAAAATTGATTGATGCATGGAAAAATATAGCAATCTGGAAAAAGATTTTGATGAGCTTTTTAATTATCCTAAGTGCCGGTGC
>CAMWKN010000532.1 GCA_947174825.1 uncultured Clostridium sp. | reverse complement strand
ATATCCGCGGGGAGTTTGAACAATAATAAATAATACATAGAGTCAAAGCCATAAATGCGTCTGTCTACTTCACAATGTTGCTGAAGTATGTGAGATCATTGCTTTGCAGGAAAGGAGACTCGATATGAGTACAGATAAGTATACCAGCCCATTGTCAGAACGTTATGCCAGCAAGGAAATGCAGTATATTTTCTCACCGGATAAGAAATTCCGTACCTGGAGAAAATTATGGATTGCTCTGGCAGAAGCAGAAAATGAATTGGGACTGAAAAATGAGCAGGGTGGTCCAGCGGTTACGCAGGAACAGATTGATGAGTTAAAAGCCCATGCAGAAGACATTAATTACGATGTGGCAAAGGAGCGGGAAAAACAGGTTCGTCATGATGTGATGTCCCATGTATATGCCTATGGGCAGCAATGTCCAAAGGCAGCAGGTATTATCCATTTGGGAGCTACCTCTTGCTATGTAGGAGATAACACCGATGTGATTGTGATGACAGAGGCACTTCGTCTGGTCAAGAAAAAATTAATTAATGTCATTGATGAACTGGCGAAGTTTGCCATGAAATATAAGGATCAGCCGACTTTGGCATTTACCCATTTCCAGCCGGCTCAGCCTACCACAGTGGGGAAACGGGCAACCTTGTGGCTACAGGAGTTTTTAATGGATCTGGAGGATGTGGATTATGTTTTGTCCACCATGAAATTATTGGGTTCCAAGGGAACCACCGGTACCCAGGCAAGTTTTATGGAATTGTTTGACGGCGACGAAGAGAAAGTCAAGAAGCTGGATCAGATCATTGCAGAAAAACTGGGATTTGATGCCTGTTTTCCGGTATCCGGACAGACTTACTCCCGTAAGCTGGACACCAGAGTAGCAAATGTGTTGGCAGGGATTGCCGCCAGTGCCCATAAATTTTCTAATGATATCCGTTTGTTACAGCATCTCAAAGAGATCGAGGAGCCATTTGAGAAGAATCAGATAGGTTCTTCTGCTATGGCGTACAAACGAAATCCAATGCGGAGTGAGCGGATTGCATCCCTGTCCCGCTATGTGATGGCGGATGTAACCAATACCATGTTTACTTCGGCATGCCAGTGGTTTGAGCGTACCCTGGACGATTCTGCGAATAAGAGAATCAGTATTCCAGAGGGATTTCTGGCAACGGATGGTATTTTGGATCTGCTGCTTAACGTGGTGGATGGATTGGTAGTATATGATAAGGTGATTGAGAAACGCCTGATGTCGGAACTGCCGTTTATGGCAACGGAGAATATTATGATGGATGCAGTAAAAGCAGGCGGCAACCGACAGGAGCTGCATGAAAAGATTCGTACGTTATCTATGGAAGCAGGTAAAAATGTCAAAGAACTGGGCAAGGAAAATAATCTTCTGGAATTGATTGCGGCAGATGGAGAATTCCCAATGGGCATAGAAGAACTGCAGGCATCCATGGATCCAAGCAAGTATGTGGGACGTGCGCCTTCCCAGGTCCAGGAATTCATTGAAAATGAGGTGCAGCCGGTTCTGGATGCCAATCAGGATATTTTGGGCATGAAGGCGGAGATAAATGTCTGAGTTGCTTTATAGACTAAGATGCGCTATACTATTATATTGGGGCGAATTTCTAACACAGAGAATGTGACATGATTCACATTTTTCCGTCTGTGCAGGGAATATGGCAGCTTCCATGATACCGATGAGGCATGAGATAGGAGGAAAAGTATGGTTACAGCAATTGTAGGTGCAAACTGGGGCGATGAAGGAAAGGGCAAGATTACAGATATGCTGGGTCAGGAGTCCGATATTATCGTACGCTTTCAGGGAGGTAGTAATGCAGGACATACGATTATCAATGATTATGGTAAATTTGCATTACATTTATTGCCGTCTGGTGTGTTTTATGATCATACCACTAGTGTCATTGGCAATGGTGTTGCCTTGAATATTCCTTATTTATTTCAGGAAATCAATGGTCTGGTGGAGCGTGGTGTTCCCAAGCCGAAAATCTTGGTTTCAGACCGTGCACAGATTTTGATGCCATACCATATTTTATTTGATCAGTATGAGGAGGAGCGTTTGGGGAAGAATTCCTTTGGATCTACCAAGTCCGGTATAGCTCCTTTCTATTCAGACAAATATGCCAAGATTGGTATTCAGGTATCAGAGTTATTTGATGAGGATTTGTTAAAGGATAAGGTTGCCCGTATCTGTGAGCAGAAAAATGTAATACTGGAACATTTATATCATAAACCGGTATTGGATCCGGAAGAATTATTAAAAACATTACAGGAATACCGTGACATGGTAGCGCCTTATGTCTGCGATGTGTCTGTTTATCTTCGTCAGGCTATCAAGGAAGGTAAGAATATATTATTAGAAGGACAGCTGGGTTCCCTGAAAGATCCGGATCATGGAATTTATCCAATGGTTACCTCTTCCTCTACTTTGGCATCTTATGGTGCCATTGGTGCCGGAATTCCGCCTTATGAGATCCGTCGTATTGTGACAGTAGTAAAGGCATATTCCAGTGCAGTTGGTGCCGGTGAATTTGTCAGTGAGATTCTGGATGAAGAGGAAGCCGATGCACTGCGTAAACATGGCGGTGATGGCGGTGAATATGGTGCCACCACTGGTCGTCCGCGTCGTATGGG
>CAMWKN010000531.1 GCA_947174825.1 uncultured Clostridium sp. | reverse complement strand
CTATGTCGGGATTTGGTTTGTTGCTCCATTCCATAAGGATATTCCAGCGTTGGCTCAGTTGTATCTATTTCGATCTCTCTGGCTTTAGCAGCAATATCATTATCACTGAGCTGGTCCACCAGTTCTCTGGCACGTTTTAGTACGTTTTCCGGGACACCTGCCAGTTTTGCCACCTGAATGCCGTAACTCTTATCAGCACCACCTTTGATGATTTTCCGCAGGAAAATAATATCATCTCCCTCTTCTTTCACGGCGATACAATAGTTATCCACACTGTCCAGTTTCCCTTCCAGTTCAGTTAACTCATGGTAATGGGTGGCAAATAGGGTTTTCGCACCCAGTAATTTGGTGTTGGCAATATGTTCAATGACCGCCCAGGCAATACTTAAGCCATCAAATGTACTGGTGCCACGACCGATTTCATCTAGGATAATCAAGCTTTCTTTCGTGGCATTCCGCAAAATATTAGCCACTTCGGTCATCTCTACCATAAAGGTACTCTGTCCGCTTGCCAGATCGTCGGAGGCTCCCACACGGGTAAAGATTCGATCTACAATACCAATGGCAGCAGATTCTGCCGGAACAAAAGAACCAATCTGTGCCATCAGTACAATTAATGCAGTCTGACGCATATAGGTGGATTTTCCTGCCATATTTGGTCCGGTAATAATGGAAATCCGATGTTTATTACTGTCCAGATAGGTGTCATTGGAAACAAACATATCATTCTGGATCATTTTTTCCACTACTGGATGTCTGCCGTTTTTGATGTCAATTTTTCCTGTCCGATTCATCTGGGGACGGACATAGTGATTCTGTTCTGCCACCAAAGCCAGAGATACAAACATATCCACTGCAGCAATAATTTTGGCTGTCTTCTGCACTCGTCCAATCTGGGCATAGATCTGTTCCCTAACCTGACAGAAGATTTCATATTCCAGATTATATAATTTATCTTCAGCACCTAGAATGGTATCTTCCAATTCCTTTAATTTAGGTGTGGTATAACGTTCTGCATTGGCTAATGTCTGCTTTCTGGTCCACTCTTCCGGAACCAGATCCTTGTAGGAATTGGTTACTTCCAGGTAATAACCGAATACTTTATTGAATTTGATCCGCAGATTTTTAATCCCGGTGCGTTCTTTCTCGGTTTCCTGTAATTCCATCAGCCACTGTTTCCCATCGGTTTTAGCAGAGCGAAGTCTATCGATCTCTTCGTGGTAGCCACTGCGGATCATACCACCTTCCCGCATGGCAATAGGCGGATCCTCCTCGATGGCATCCTCAATTAGCTGACATAGATCCTCTAGAGCATCCAGTTCCTCTCCATATTTTCTCAGATTCGATTTTTCAAAGGTCTGCAATAGGTATTTGATGGAAGGCAACATGGACAAAGACTGTCGGAATGCTACCAGATCCCGTGGATTGGCACTGCGATAGCTGATTTTGCTGATCAGTCTTTCTAAATCGTAAATGGGCGTCAGATATTCCCGCAGCTCCTCCCGGTTAATTACATG
This sequence comes from uncultured Clostridium sp., assembly GCA_947174825.1. The sequence goes on along the minus strand of CAMWKN010000531.1, from coordinate 1,143 downwards.
TTCATTCAGTTCCTCAATCATAGTATGCCGTGTTTCAATCTCTTCCAGATCCAGCAAGGGCTGCTCAATGGAGTTGCGCAGTAGACGGGCTCCCATGGCGGTTTTTGTTTTGTCCAGTACCCAGAACAAAGAGCCACGTTTGGATTTTTCCCGCATGGTCTCGCAGAGTTCCAGATTTCGCCTAGTAGCACGGTCTAATAGCATAAACTGATTAGGTTCATAGGGTTTGATGGAACAAATATGATCTAAAGAAATCTTTTGCGTTTCCTGTAAATATTGCATCACGGCACCAGCAGCAATGATTCCTATAGAATAGTCATCCAGTCCCAGTCCTGCTAAAGCGGAAACATGGAAATGATCCTGTAAAGTCTGTTTGCAACGGTCTTCATCAAAATGCCAGTTGTCGATGGAGGAAATGGCAATCCCCAATCTGTCCCGGAGATCCTCCAAATCTACACCGGATACCAGAAAAGCATCATTACAAATAATCTCTGATGGCATTGTTTTTCCGATTTCATCTAATAATTTATTTTCGGAATCAAATTCCGTTACATAGTAGTCTCCTGTTGTTACATCCACATAGGAAACTCCATAAGCATTCGTTGTATAGACCACACACATCAGATAATTATTTCGGGATTCATCCAGAGTCTGTGTATTTAGATTCGTTCCTGGCGTGGCAATGCGGACAACGGCTCGTTTTACCAATCCTTTTGCTGTCTTGGGATCTTCCACCTGTTCACAGATAGCGACTTTGTATCCATTAGCAACTAATTTATCCAGATAAACATCTACTGCATGAAAAGGAACTCCGCACATCGGTGCCCGTTCCTCCAAACCGCAACTTTTTCCAGTTAATGTCAGTTCCAGAACTTCACTGCAGATCTTGGCATCTTCAAAAAACATTTCATAAAAATCCCCTAAACGATAAAAAAGAATACAATCTTTGTATTCCTCCTTGGTCTCCATATATTTCTGCATCATTGGTGTGAGTGGCATAGTACTAACGCTCCTTATCTGTAACTGTAAATTAAGTCAAATACCCCGCAGCAAGCTACGGGGCATGATTTGTTTTTGTTAAGAGTAACCCTATAAGCCGAGTTCTGTATTAGACGATCATCTATCTAGGACTACTGTTACCAG
>CAMWKN010000530.1 GCA_947174825.1 uncultured Clostridium sp. | reverse complement strand
TCTTTATATATTTCGGTTTTACTATTTTGGTGTTACTGTTAAAACTATGTTCCCCATAGCTTTCCAGCGAATCTGGTATCATCACTTTACTGCATTTTGTAGCCCGAAATGCTCCATCTCCAATCCATTGCAATTTGTTCGGTAATACCAGTTTGCCAAAGTTTAGGTTCACACACTTTGTAAAAGCTCCCCCGGCAATTGTTTGCAGCGATTTCGGTAATCGAATATTCCTCAGTGCCGTGCAGCCCTGAAAGGCTCCATTGGCAAGCTCAGTAACACCATCGTGCCACTGCACTCCAGTCAACTTGCTGCAATTATGAAATGAAAACCATGATACAGCCTTAATATTCGGTGGTATCACAACAGTTTCCAAATTGCTGGAACTGCAGTCCGGTGTATCTTGATATTCGGGATTGCTGGAAAAAGTAACCTTTTTCAAGTATTGGGTATTACTGTAGCCCCTTGACATATAAATTGTATCCGGCTCTTTAAATTCTGGATCTTTCTTTCTCTTTGGATAATGGAGCAGATAGGTAAAGTCCTTTGTATACAATACACCATTTTCCGCTGCAAGATGGGGACTGTCCTCTGCCACCGTCACTTCCTCCAAAGCAGGAAAATACTTTTCCAGGCTAGCCATCAGTCCACTTGGTCTAATGTCACCATTTCTACAAATTATATTGGCATGTCCTATTATTCCCGCTGATATAGACAAACTGCTTACACCATTCAACGGAAGTGCTTTATCTTTTGCTAATAGATTCAGAGAAATCACCTTTTTTTCGTTGATGGTATCCGGCAGCACCAGTTTTTTCGTTTCTGCAGGTGCAAAGATAGCGGTAATCTGAACCTTGCTTTCATCGCCTTCCGTGTTGCGGTAAGCATAGCTTACATCATCAATAACTACCCGCTTTGCCTCCCCGTCATATACCGGGGATGGTGTCATTATAATAGCGGTTCTTGGCTGGATAGCAGAAGCATCTTCTGCCATACTTTCCCTGTTATTTGCAACTAAACTTACACCCAAAAGTAATGCCGCTGTCAATAAAATAAATCGTATTTTTTTCATTGATTCCCTCCATCTTCCATATAATTAAAATAATCAATACCAACATAAATCACAGTATTGTTTTTTACAACAAAACCAATTACTTCGCCCCAATCTCCCTCGCCTTCCACAACATAGGCTATTTCATCCTCTGTGTTCAACATGTTTACATATAATGATGTAAACCAGCAGTAATTTAAAATATCAAGTGCATTATCAAGCGCAGGTAATTCAAATTCTTCATTGATACCACCTTCCTTTGCACAATTTATAATTTCTTCACAGATTTTATTTATCTCAGACTCAGTAAGCTTATTAAATGCTTCAACACATTTCTCAGCACATTCTGTCAAATCAGGATTTTGAACATAAACACTCAATTCATTACCATTTTCATCATTACAAAAAAATTTACTTATGAAACTTCCTTCGCAAACACCCTCTTCTTGGTGCAACCAATGAATCATAAAACCGTTCCTCCTTATGTTAGATTCCTCAAATACCATTTGTACCACTAATATAATACCACAATCACATTTCTGGTTCTATCCATTTTTATTAGAGAGCATATTCTCTTTGTTTTTTAAAATCACTCTTGACAGACTGTATATAACTGTATATACTGTATATGTACAGAGGAGGTGTATCAATGAGTGTTTTACTAGAATGCAGATGTATCCGAAAGCATGCTGGAGCATTTACTTTATCGGATATTCAGTTCGATTTGGAAGCGGGATACATTCTGGGAGTGGTGGGAAAAAACGGTGCAGGGAAGTCAACTTTGATGCGGGTATTGAGGGGGAGCTATCTCTTGACAGGACCTTATGCAGATCGCTATGACGATGCGACAGAACGTGTACAGGGGAGAGGGGATTGTGGGGATGTAAAATTGCAGGGAATATCCATCAATACAGATCCGAAGGCATATAAGGAAAAGATTGCCTGTGTATTGCAGGACTCGCCTTTTGATTTGCGCTTGTCGGCTGTGGATAATGGGAAATTGTATGGCAGTTATTATTCTACTTTTCGCAGGGATGAATATGTGAACTGCTTATCCCGGCTGAATGTTCCTGCAAAAGTGCCGTTATGCAGACTTTCCAAGGGGGAACAGATTAAACAGCAGTTGGCGTTTGCATTATCCTATGATGCGAAATTGTATCTGTTTGATGAGCCTGCTGGCAATCTGGATGTGGCATTTCGAAAAGAATTTTATGAACAGATCCGGAAATTGGTAGAGGATGATAGCAAAGGGGTAATCTATGTCAGCCATTTATTGGATGAGATGGAGCAGTTTGCAGATTATCTGCTGTGGATCGGAGAGGGGAAACAGAAGTATTTTGGCAGTGTGGAGAAGTTTCGGGAACAATTTCAATTGGTGGAAGGGGCAGTATCAGAATATCAGAGGCAGTTACAGGATGCTTTGGTTGGCAGCAGAATCCGGGAGAATCACCAGGAAATGCTGGTGCGAAAAAAACGGGAAGAATTGCCGCCTGCATTGCAGGGTGTTAGCCGTTATGCCTCGTTACAGGAGATTTTATACTATATGAGCCACTAGTATAGTGACTGTGAAGTTTTAGAGAAAGGATGAGGGGGATTATGAAAAATATTTGTC
>CAMWKN010000529.1 GCA_947174825.1 uncultured Clostridium sp. | reverse complement strand
GTTAGTGGTTCGTGAACTGGTGGGAAATTACCAATTGGATGAGATTTTGGAGAAGAAAGTGATGCTGTCAGAATTGATCGCAGAAAAGCTTTCTGAAAATGCCTCTTCCTATGCTGTGGAATTTGCCCGTGCCGGAATCAAGGATATCATATTGCCGGGAGAGATCCGGGATATCATGAACACGGTTCTGGTGGCAGAAAAGCAGGCGCAGGCAAATGTGATTACCCGCAGGGAGGAAGTGGCATCCACCAGATCATTGTTGAATACAGCAAAGCTGATGGATGAAAATGCAACCCTGTATCAGTTAAAGAAATTAGAATACATAGAGCGCATCTGTGGTCAGGTAGGTGAGATCTCTGTTTCTGGCAAGGGAGATCTGATCGAACAACTGGGGCAGTTGATCTCTTAAATAATCTTTGACAAAAAAGAGGATTATGATATACTTTAGGGCATGTCATAGTCCTTTTTTGGAATATTTTTCTAATTAATAGCATCTATTTATTCTATCTGATTTCCATATACTACTGTCATCAATTGATTGGACAGGAGGTAATGATATATGGCAAAGAAATATCATGGAGATATGGATTTTATGAACAAATTGGATAAAGAAGATCGAGAGCGTTTTCTGGCGCAGCCAAAGGAAGTGCAGGAACGGGCTGTTACAGAAAACAAATTAGCCAAAGAGGAACAGAAGCTTTGGGAGGAGAATGCCGGAGTCAGCCAGTTGGCAGATCGGCTTGCCTCCAAGAGTTTTCAGGGATAGAGATACTGGAAAATGGATGTTTCCAACTCGGCAGCGCAATTCCATACATGTTTTTAATGAGCGCTGCCGAAGGAAACTGACTGAATGGGAAAATAAAAGGCAGCCTGTTTAGGAAAAGCAGTATCCGTACCCCAATAATTAAAGCATCCAAGGGATGCATTCATACAGTGGCAATATGGAGGTAAAAATGATAATTAATAATGTGATTGATTTGATTGGTAATACGCCTTTGGTCAGTTTGGAGCAAATGACTGGACTGCCGATTTATGCCAAGGCAGAATTTCTGAATCCGGGCGGCAGTATTAAAGACCGGGTTGCCAAAAATATGGTAGAACAGGCGGAGAAAGCAGGAAAGCTGAAACCTGGCATGACCATTGTGGAGCCTACTTCTGGCAATACTGGAATTGGGTTAGCATTTGTTGGAGTCCGGAAAGGATACCGTGTTATTATTGTTATGCCAGAAAATATGAGTGAAGAACGTAAGAAAATCATTCGTCAGCTGGGGGCAGAACTGGTTTTGACAGATGCAGAAAAGAGTATTGATGGATCGGTACAAAAAGCCGGTGAGATTCTGGCAGAATTAGGAGAGCAGGGCTTTATGCCACAGCAGTTCCAGAATCCAGACAATCCTCAGATTCACTACGAGACAACGGCGCAGGAGTTGTATTCCCAGTTAGGCGGTAAGGTGGATGTCTTTGTATCTGGTCTGGGAAGTGGTGGAACCTTGCAGGGAATTGGAAAATATCTGAAAGAAAAAAATCCGGATTTGAAGGTGATTGCAGTAGAGCCGAAAAATGTGTCTGCATTACTGGGACATGAGCCGGGACTGCATCAGATTCAGGGGATCGGCGATGGATTTATTCCGGAAGTACTGGATACAGAATTGATTGATGAAGTGATAGAAGTGACCGATGAGGATGCTATACATACTACCAGACAGTTGGCACAGGTACAGGGCTTGCTCTGCGGAACTTCCTCTGGTGCCAATGTGTGGGCAGCGATGCAGGTGGCAGAAAAATCCGAAAAAAATCTGGTGATTGCCACGGTTTTACCGGATCGTATGGAAAGGTATTTTAGCACAGGTTTATTAGATTAATTACATATATAGTATTTTTGCACAGAATGAAATGTATCAAAAAAGGTGGGAGTGTATATTTCTGACAATATTTGTTTTGTGGATTTCTGAAAATATAGCTAGAATTGACAAATAAATAAAAAAAAAGTGGAATTTATAGTGAAATATATAGAGGGGTTTGCTATAATGGTACTTAGGATTATAACGAACATTACAAAGCAAAAACATAAGGAGGATCCTGCCATGCAAACTTCAAAATCAAATCAAAAGATTGTTCTGTTTACCATGATTATTTCTGCGATCTGTATTATTTTTAACCTGATTTTATGTGTGAAAAATATTGCAGCGAAATCGGACGATATGGTCTTATCTATTGTACAGACTATCGTTATTCTGCTTACTTGTATTTTTGGGGTTTTATCCATTAAGAAGATGGACAAAAGTCAGTCATCACAAATGGAATCAACCAACCGCAGTCTAAATAATTCCCGCGCTGTCACACAGCAGATTATGTCTTTGTCAGAGAATCTTGCCAATAAATATGATCTTGCCAAGGAAAAGGCATCGGAATTATCCTCCTGTATGGAAAGCAGTACCAATGCCATCAAAGAAATCTCTGACAGCATCAAGGTTACGGCGGAATCTGTAGAACAGCAGACTTTGCTTACCAGTGAAATCCAGCAAAATATTGAGTCGGTAAATGCAGAGACACAACAGATGAAGTTGGCATCTGATGAATCTGTGGCAGCTGTATCCAGCGGTCTGGAATTGATCGGGGAACTGGAGCAGCAGGCAGAGCTGACCGGGCAGCTGAATCGGGAG
>CAMWKN010000528.1 GCA_947174825.1 uncultured Clostridium sp. | reverse complement strand
CTTATTCGACAGCTCTTGCAATCTTTCAGAAAATTCCTTCCGAAAACTTTCATTGGTCATCAGATACGCATACATCAGAACCACCGGATTATCCGTATCCATATCCAACAATCCTTTTTCTTTATAATTGTCTTCCAAAATTGTATTTGTATCTGCATCAGAAATACCACTAACTCCACCAAAATCCAGATCATAGAAACAGAATCGCCAGCGTCCATCTGCATAAGGATTTTCCGCATCCGTCTGAACCGTCTTCCAGATCGTCCAGTTTTTTCCCGGCCAGTCCCATTTGTTGTTAATCCATATATTCACTAAAAAATAATCTCTGACTGATTCCACATCCACAAGCTTTGCAAATGCGTCATAATCTTCTTGTTTTTTCAGATTAGAATGTGTTTCAAAAAATTTCAATAAATCTTGTAAGTAATAGCTTTCATCTGAGACATCCTGTGGCAGATTTCCCTCGTCTAGCTTATAGCCAATCTCATAGTTTTCTGCATCCCCTTTATACACAACCACATCCTCTTTCCTGACCTTATGTGTCTGTTCAAAGTAGGAATCACTATAATCCTCCTGCAAAACATACAATCCCCAATATTCCCCATTCAAATATGCCACACATACCCTGGAAGCTTGTGTCTCACAATCCAGATCCCGTATCAGAGATTGCCAAAAAGCATCACTGCATTTCGTTGTAAAAGCAGTATTCCCACCGTTTCTCAATACCAATTTTTTAAATTTCGATATGGTATTTCCATCATCACTTTTTGCCATATCGCCAAAAAATGGATATTCAAAATTCTTTTTTCCGTAATCCGCTCTGGCAACTAAGCGCATCCCCTTTTGTAAATCGGAACGAGAAAAGTTTCCCTGTATACGGATGCCACAATCCTGCTGTAGCGCACATATTGTCTCATCTCCATTGCTCTCAAAATAATCAATATGTGCCTGCCTCTCCCAGTCCTTTCCTCTCTGGCTATAATTGGCATCCAGCTTTCTTATCTCATCTATCACATTATGCCCATCAAGCTCTCCATTTTTCAAAAATTCTTCCCATGACCGTTCAAAAACATTACCACGAACATAAATCCCTTTTTCCGGATCAAAGAAATCCTCCGGATTAACCGTAATGGACATAATCGCTAAATCCATCCCGGACGCATTACAGCTTTCTTTTATTCCAGAAATATGATCCGTCATTTTCCCAACGAAGTAGGTATGCGTTTGGATCGCAGAGTAGTTCCCTGCTTTGTCCTGGGACACAGCACGAACCACAGTTGCTTTATCTACAGCATCATCTGCCGGCGCTTTCACCTTACTATACAACTTTTGTTCTTTTTTATTCAGAACCAGATTAGCCGAATCAAATAATAGTGGATCTATCGCAGACAGTACATTGGCATCCCCCTTCCTGTCTGTAACCGAGATCGGCGATGTATATTTCGTTCTGGCATCATTCTCTGGATCCGTTGGATCACTCCCATCCAATGTATAATACACCGTTTCTCCATCTCGTGTAAGTAGCTCTAGGGAAAAAGCCTCTTCATAAACACCACTTTCCTGTGAAAATGTCAGCTCTTTTGCAGTTTTTTCTGGTTGATGTTGATTCACAAACCTGCTACAAATAAATGCAAGAACGATTCCCACACAAAGCAGACTAATAAATAAAATACCCTTATGTTTTTTCATTCCTGCTCTCCATTAAATAATCTTGGGCACACTACTTTGCCTTTTTCACCGAACTCCACTTTCCATAGATACGCTTTCCACTGGCATCTATTTTATAAGCCCGTACCCGTACATAGCACTTTTTCTTCTTCCATTTTTTAATGACAGCCTTTTTCCCCTTGACGCTGACAGTTTTGACATTCTTTTTGATCTTCTTGTCACTGGCTGCCTGCACCTGATAACCAGATACTCCACTCATCTTTTTGATGGAAACACTTACTTTCTTTTTCTTTAATGTTACCTTGGATACTACCGCCTTACCGACACGGATCTTCTCCCCAGAGGTATTATTTTTACTGGTTTGCTGCTTACTCTGCGTCTTAATTTTCGTGCCTTCCACCAGAATATGATTGATACCGATTTTTCCACTGGAAGGGTTATCCGTCAAACTTCCCCCTCCTACCGTCGCCGCTTCCGTGGCGTATATCTTTACCATTACTTTATCCTGATTTTCCGCTGCATCTGGCAACTTTGCACTCATACGTACAAACTGTTTATTCTGTGTCAATGTCAGTGTTGCTGAAGCATAGAACAAAGTCGTATAACTTCCGCTATTTCCAACACGATATGCCATCCGATAACTTTTAGGTCCCTTTTTGGTAGCACCAATAGAAGCAGAAAAGCTAATATCCTGCTGCCCTTTCGTACTGAATTCTGCTTCAAAATATGGGAGATTCTTGGTATCCCATAAATTCTTTTTCCCGGCAGTAATGACAGGAGCATATACCATAGAATTACCATCCTTGAATTTGTCCTTATCCCCTGACCATTCCAATTTTCTTCTTCCGTCCTTATTTAAGGAAGCATACAATCGACCACTACCCTTTGTAAAAGCGTAACCTCCATCTTTAGAGCCATATTTTCCTGCCAGGTCCAAACTGAGCTTTCCTCCTGAAACAACAGTTTTTGGATTCTTGGCATCAATATACTTTGCCTCCGTATCTG
>CAMWKN010000527.1 GCA_947174825.1 uncultured Clostridium sp. | reverse complement strand
GAAAAAACGTTTCCATGGGTCCCACAGCAAATTGGTTTGTTAATTATGCAGCCAATTCTATTGCTGGCATTCAAAAAATGGCGTTTGCCGGAAAAAGAGAAAGACCTGAAATATTTTCATGTGGCAATGCTCATAGCTGTTGATGTAGTGATTGAAACTCAGGTTTTGAATTCCCCTTTTCTGGAAATGCGTTATTGCATGGACTTTGTATTTCTTTTGGTTCTCGCAGTACTATTCTATGTGCTTTACCGGTATAGCACATTTGCAAGAAATTCTGATACAGAAAGAAAATATAGCACTTGTATGATCAGTCTTTCCCTATTGATCATGGCAGTTGTTTGTCTGCATTTTTTCACTAGTGGCGATGCGGGAATTGCAGATATTGACCCGGAATTAACGAATAAGCTGAGTGTTTTTTTGACATTTCATAAATAGGTATCATACATCCTTTTTTTGCCTGTAAATTCGTGTTCCATATTTTGACACTGGAATCTGAATCGGTTATAATTAATAGTTAGGCTACCGTTGTGACGGCCAGGAATATGATGAAGAGACAGAAGTTGGAGGTTCGTGCTGTATGGAAAAATTTTTTGATTCTGACAGCAGTTATGAAAAATGGGCGCGAAGAGCGAAAGAAAAAGGAAATGATCTTTTTTATAAAAAGGAAGAGAAGCAATATCTGAAAGGTCTGAAAGGCAGGGTGCAGAATAACCTCAGTGGATACTTGCGGATTGGGTTGACCGCTTTGATCTTCTTGGTGCAATGCGTTTTAATTCTGTTCTTACCAAGATGGCTGCAGAATTCTACTGTGTATTTTTATGTTATATTGGAATTGGTATCCGTTCTGGCTGTGGTAACGTTGATTAACCGCCATCAAAGTCCATCCTTTCGGCTGGCGTGGATTTCGGTAGCACTTTTGCTGCCGATCAGTGGTTTTGTCATGTATTATTTATGGGGGCGTTCTGGTGGCAGAAAGGCACGGAATAACCGTTTTATCAGGCAGCAGATTTCTTATGGAAATCAGTTTCTGGTACACGATGAGGAGAATTATCAGAAGTTTCTGGCAGAGAATCCAGTGGCAGGCAGAATGGTCAAATTCATGGAGACAGAGCATTTTCCTCTGTCAGCCGGTAATGAGACCAAGTTTTATGCCATGGGGCAGGATGCTTTTGAAGATATTTTTGCAGCTTTGGAACAGGCAAAAGATTTTATTTTGATTGATTTTTTCATTGTGGCAGAGGGTGTGCTCTGGGACAAGATGCATGAGATACTGAAACGGAAATGCGAAGAAGGTGTAGAGGTTAAATTTCTCTATGATGATTTTGGTACAGCGATCCGTACCCGAAAGTATTTCCGTCATATTTTACAGGAAGAGGGTATGGAGGTACGGGTATTTAATCCGATCCACCGCTATACGGGAGATTTGTATATTAATTACCGTACCCATCAAAAGATTATTGTCATTGATGGGAAAGAGGGATTTACCGGGGGATTTAACCTGGCAGATGAGTATGCCAACTTGGTGGAGCGTTTTGGTGTCTGGAAGGATACCGGTGTCCGGGTGCGGGGAGAAGCGGTATGGGGACTGACTGTGGTGTTTTTGCAGATGTGGGATGCTTGTGGGACGGATGGGAAACATGCAGATTATCTGCGATACCGTCTGATGCCAGATCAATATATGAAGACAAAGGGGGATACCATCTGCCATGTGATTTCGGATGGTCCTGCCAATCAGTCCCGTAATTTGATAGAAGGAATCTATAATCAGATGATGATGTATGCAGATCAGTACTTGTACATTACCACACCTTACCTGATTGTAGAGGAATATATGATTAATTCCTTGATTGAGGCGGCAAAACGGGGTGTAGATGTCCGTATTATTACACCGGCAATTCCGGATAAAAAAATAGTTAAGTTATTGACCAATTATAATTATGGAGCATTGCTAAAGGAAGGGGTGCGGATTTATGAGTATTCGCCAGGTTTCATTCATGCAAAACAGATTTTGACAGAAGACGCTGCTATTGTGGGAACCATCAATATGGACTACCGAAGTTTTTACCTGCATTATGAAAATGGCATTTGGATGTCGGGAAAACAGATCCAGCAGGATGTGTATGAGGATTTCCAGAATACTTTTAAAGAAAGCCAGGAAATCACCTATGAGGAATGGCTGCACCGTCCAAAACGTTGGAAGGTTATCCAGCCTGTTTTGGAGTTATTTTCAACCTTAGTATAAAATAGAGTTAACCTTAGTACATGGGGATATCTTTGATGCAGGAGTAAAGGTGGAGAAAGGTTATGCTATACACAAATATTTGCAAACATTGTCATAAAGAATTCCGTTCTAAAATCAGGACGCTGTGTTGTAAAGACTGTAGGGCACAGGATGAAGAACAGTTAGATGATATTGTGAAATATCTGAGCTTATATCCCAATAGTAATGCATTGCAGATATCAGATGAGTTGGGCATCCATCCATACGAAATTCTCAAATTTATCGAGGAGGGATGGCTGACGCAGTCCCGGGGAACTTTCAGTAAACTGCCGGATTAGTGGACATTGATGATGTCATTAGAATAGTATTTTGGAAATGGAGGACTGGATTACTATGATTTATTATGTGGCAGGGATGTTAGCTGCCGTGGGGGAGAAAAGTATTGTTGTAGAT
>CAMWKN010000526.1 GCA_947174825.1 uncultured Clostridium sp. | reverse complement strand
GTATATCAGTAATGGGGGCTTGACGAGATGGAATGATGAGGACGAACAGGTATGGCTTGGAAAAGAGGATGGCAATCTGCCTATGTTTCAGAAGATTATCTTCAAGGAGGGAATCACGGAAATTGACTGCCGTTTCTTTTATCTGGAAAATGTCAGATCCATCTCTTTGCCAAAGAGTTTGCAAAAAATTCGTTATTGTTCCATGTCCACATTGGAAGAGGTTAACGGATCGTATGATCCTTGGAGTTCAACTTTTAAAACCATTAAGGTATCCAAACAGAACAAAAAATTTAAGATTTCAGGTAATGCTCTGGTGTCGAAAAGTGGGAAGACTATTTATGTGATGCCGTCTGGTAGGAAAGTGAAAAATTATCGTGTTTCCGGGAAAGTAACTAAGATTGCAAAATTTGCATTCTGGGGAAGCGATGTCCAGAAAGTGACACTGGGAAAGAAAGTAAGCAGTATCGGGGATGGAGCATTTGCTTATACGACGCTGAAAGAAGTGAAATTTGGCAATAAGCTGGAAAAGATTGGATATAGTGCATTTGAGAAGTGTGGATTGTCAGAACTTAAGCTGCCAAATTCTCTGGCTACTATAAAGGCATATGCTTTTTGTAGCTGCCCACTGACGGAAGTAGTATTACCTGCCAAGGTAAGTAAGGTAGGGTATATGGCATTCGGCAAGAACCGGAAAATGCAGAAAATTGTAATCAAGGGGAATACAAATATTGAGGAAGAAGCCTTTTTTAATACTACTTTTTATAAAGATAGTAATAAAAATATTGTAAATCAGCCCATTACCGTGGTTTTAGGGAAAAAGATGAAAGCTCCAATCAAAAATCTGTGTGATGATCTGGGAAGTCTGATTCAGTTTCAGGTAGATCCAGGCAATACGAAATATTATGTAAAAGAGGGGGATTTGTATACAATTAGGGGGGATATGTTGGTGTACCAAATGGGAAAAGATGTGGAGTAGATTTTTTGAAAGGAGGGATTCATTATGGGTGGATGGATGAAAAAAATGTCACTTGTGGCAGCAGTAGTCTTCCTATGTTTTTGGGACCCTGCTACTTGTCATGCAGAGACAGCAACGGTACAGAATGTGGAGACAGAGTATAATTTCGATGGAGCTACAGGAACATTGTACTTTTTGGGTTCTGGTATGTTGGGAAGCCAGGGTGGGATACAGCGCGATGACGGGGTTGAATCGTATAATTATCCTGGTGGTTGGCGTGAGAAGATTTCGAAGGATCAGATCCGCAAAGTAGTAATTGGGGATGGAATTACTGGTATATACCGTTTGTTTTTTCAAGAACTGTATAATTTGGAATCCGTAGAAATCGGATCTGGCGTTCAGGAGATACAAGATTCTGCGTTTCAGCACTGCTCGTCCATTAAAACAATTACATTGAGTCCTGACAATACTGGACTGAAAATAGTAAATAAGGGGATTTATAGTGCAGATGGCAAGAAACTGTGTCTTTATCCGGTGGCGGATCCAGATCAGCCGATCATTGCTGCAGGAACGCAGATCATTGGACCTTATGTATTTGCCTATAGTCAGATGAAGGAAATTACGATTCCAGCATCCGTCACAGCGGTAAGTGGAGCATTGTTCTATCGGTGTGAAAATCTGGTATCTGTTTCTTTTGAGAAAGATTCTCAGTGTGAAATGACGGAAATGTCTAACGTATCCGATGATGAACATGGATCTTTTGAGGGATGTAAAAAGTTACAGAAAATAGAGTTTGGGGAAAATTTTAAATGGCTGGGTCCCGCTGCTTTTACAGGATGCACCAGTCTGAAATCCATCTATTTTGGAAAAGCGTTTCAGGGATTTGGTGGATCTTCAGCTTCCACAAAGAATTTTTGCTGGCTTGATTGGGGGGACATCCCATTTCCAGCATTGGAAAAGATCCAGATTTCTAAGAGCAATTCCGTCTACAAGACAAAGAATAATGTAGTCTTTTCTAAAAATGGAAAGAAATTATATTACTATCCGATTTGCCGGAAGGGCAAAACCTATCGGATACCGGATTCGGTAAAAACTATTGCCAAATGTGCTTTTATGCATAATCAGGTATTACAATCTGTCCATACAGGAAAAAATACGACAAAAATTTCGACGGAAGCCTTTTGTTATTCAAAAAATTTGTCAAAAGTGACCTTTGGAAAAAAGATACAAACTATAGGGGATTCAGCTTTTTCTTCCTGTATCCGGCTAAAAACGGCAAAGAATTTGGAAAAAGTTAAGAAGCTAAAGCGGAATGCATTGTTGTGTACACAAATCAATCTGCTTACTTGGAATATGGCGGATGTTACCTGGGGTATGGTAGGAAAGAATATGACATTGTATGTACCAAAGACAAAGCAAAAAGTTCATTGGAAAGTGATTCGCGGTAAAGCTAATGTAAAAATTGTAAAACAGTATCCTAACGCTGGCAAAGTTACCTTGAAAATCAAGAAGAAGGGAGAAAGTACAGTTCAGGTTGCTGTTGGGAAAAAGAAGCGGGTTTGCATTATCAAAAGTGTTAAATATGAAGACTGATCATTGATCCATAAAATGGAAATGATAAAACCCTCTCTGAATCATGCGGTTCGGAGAGGGTTTTTATCATGTTTTTTTATCGAATAGGAAATTCCTCCTATTCGATAAAAAACACTCCGTGTGGAT
>CAMWKN010000525.1 GCA_947174825.1 uncultured Clostridium sp. | reverse complement strand
GTGGATGGAGAGTATAGCATTACAATTCAATCAGGTGATGCAAGCAAGACCTGGATTGTCCGCAAACAGTCCATGCCAAAGCTTACGGCTCCGGATAATCAGATTTATCATACAAAATTAAATGGTAATTCTTTATATGTTTATGCAGAGGATAAGACTTTGTCGGAAGAGAGCAGATTAGAAGTGGGAGGAAAGAAGTACCAGTTACAGAAGGATAAATCAGGTGATCCAAATTATACTTGTTATTATGCATCTACTGATGAAATGCATTATTGGATTTACTGTTATCCAGTAGATTATGCTTATGGATTGACGGATATTGAATTCTCACAAAATGTAACCACGTCATTGAACAGGGAGGATAGTTCTATTACCGTTACTGCTAAAGGTGCTGACGTTACAGCAATGATTTGACACTAAGTTGGGGAAATACTCCATGTAATGCGAATGTAACATATGAATCAGTTGCAGGAGAAGATTATGTCGGTAAAGTGACAATAAGCATGGATGGATCCAATTACTCCAAGGTTTATAAAGTATATTTTGAACCTTACCAGAAATCATGATATTGTTCTTATCACAATTTGCAGAATGAAAATCGCCATCACAACTTTAATTAAGAGTTGTGATGGCGATTTTATACGAATTTTTGTCAAAAAACGGTAGACGGAATGAAGAAATTGTGCGAAAATAGTAACAGAACTGTGGAAATTTTTCCCACAGATAATAAGAAAGCAAATTGAAAGGAGCATGAACATGATTTATTCACAGGAAGTAGAAAACATGTGCCCAGTTGCTCAGGGCGTGCACCATGGTGCTGCCCCAATCCCAGAGGAAGCAAAGTGGGTTCAGGCAAAAGAAGTAAAAGACATCTCTGGTTTCACACATGGTGTGGGCTGGTGTGCACCACAGCAGGGTGCCTGCAAGATGTCCCTTAATGTAAAAGAGGGTATTATCCAGGAAGCATTGGTGGAGACCATCGGATGTTCCGGTATGACCCACTCTGCAGCAATGGCATCTGAGATTCTTCCAGGTTTAACCGTAATGGAGGCATTGAATACGGACCTGGTTTGTGATGCGATCAATACGGCAATGAGAGAGTTATTCCTTCAGATCGTATATGGACGTTCCCAGAGTGCATTTTCTGAGGATGGTCTGGCAATCGGTGCTGGTCTTGAGGATCTTGGAAAGGGACTTCGTTCCCAGGTTGGTACTATGTACGGTACCTTGAAGAAAGGACCTCGTTACTTAGAGATGGCTGAGGGCTACGTAACAGCTATCGCATTGGATGACGAAGATATGATTATTGGTTACAAATTCGTTAGCCTTGGCAAAATGACTGACTTCATCAAGAAGGGCGATGACCCTAACACAGCTTGGGAAAAGGCTTCCGGTCAGTATGGCCGTGTGGATGATGCAGTGAAACTCATTGATCCAAGAACCGATGAAGAGATCGCAAAATAAAGAAAAGGAGGCAAACGAATCATGGCATTATTTGAATCATATGAAAGAAGAATTGACCAGATCAATAAAGTGTTAAACAGCTATGGAATTTCTTCCATTGAAGAAGCTGAAAAAATCACGAAAGATGCTGGCTTAAATGTATACGATCAGATCAAAGGCATTCAGCCGATCTGTTTCGAGAACGCTTGCTGGGCATATACAGTAGGTGCTGCCATTGCCATCAAGAAAGACTGCCGTCGTGCAGCAGATGCAGCAGCAGCAATCGGAGAGGGACTGCAGTCATTCTGTATCCCAGGTTCTGTAGCAGATACCCGTAAGGTAGGTTTGGGACATGGTAACTTAGGAAAGATGCTCTTGGAAGAGGACACCAAGTGCTTTGCATTCCTGGCAGGTCACGAGTCATTCGCAGCTGCTGAGGGTGCTATCGGTATCGCTGAGAAAGCAAACAAGGTTAGAAAAGAGCCTCTGCGTGTTATCCTGAATGGTCTTGGCAAAGATGCTGCACAGATCATTTCCCGTATCAATGGATTTACTTTCGTAGAGACAGAATTTGATCCATATACCAATGAAGTAAAGGAAATTTTCCGCAAGTCTTATTCTGATGGACTGCGTGCGAAAGTAAACTGCTATGGTGCAAACTCTGTACCAGAAGGTGTAGCAATCATGCACAAAGAGGGTGTAGACGTATCTATCACAGGTAACTCTACCAACCCTACCCGTTTCCAGCATCCAGTAGCAGGTACATACAAGAAAGAGTGCTTAGAGCAGGGCAAGAAATACTTCTCTGTAGCATCTGGTGGTGGTACCGGACGTACTCTGCATCCGGATAACATGGCTGCAGGTCCTGCTTCCTATGGTATGACAGATACTTTAGGACGTATGCACAGTGATGCACAGTTTGCAGGTTCTTCTTCCGTTCCAGCCCATGTAGAAATGATGGGTCTGATCGGTGCCGGAAACAACCCTATGGTTGGTATGACAGTAGCAGTAGCCGTTTCCGTACAGGAAGCAGCCGACGCTGGGAAGTTCTAAGAATATTGGAATAAAGTGCTTTAAAAGTGATTAGGAGTGGCTAAATTTTGGTCACTCCTATACTATTTCTACATTTGGTGATTATGGAATGGAAATGTCATATTAGAAAGAGGTAAATATATTTGGGAGAGATATTTTATGTCGGGCAGTGTCCAATTTGTCGTGGATATGGTAGATTG
>CAMWKN010000524.1 GCA_947174825.1 uncultured Clostridium sp. | reverse complement strand
CTTGCCAGCCATCACGGTTGCTACAGAGATGATCTCCTGCTTCACTTCATCCTTAACCTTTTCTTTTTCCAGATCAACCTCACGGTTTGCACGGTCAAGAATCCGGGCAGCCTCTTCCTTTGCCTCGGACACGATCTCAGACTCTTTCTTCAAAGCCTTCTTTCGTGCCTCACTGAGGATTTCCTCTGCCTCTTTATCCACATTTTTTAATTTCTCATCATATTCTGATTTGAATGATATCGCATCCTCTTTTTCCTTGGATGCCGTCTCCATCTGCTGACGGATCCCCTCCTGTCTCTTGGCAAGCAAATCTCTTGCCGGATTAAACAACAGATAAGACAGAAGCACAAACAATGCCATCATTGCCAGAATTGTAATTGCAGACTCTACTAATAACTCCGGATCCAGTCCAAAGATATAGTCGCCTAATGCATTACCATCCAGTGCCACTTGTATTACTCCACTCACTTTCAAGCCTCCTTTCCATATAAGATCTTGATCCAGCTCTCATCCAGAACAAATACTGCGTCCTCTCATAAAATCCGCAATATATTCTGCACGGAAGAATCCGAATCTTATTTCGGAAGTTTGCCGATCAGTGGGTTAGCGAATAACAGAATCAATGCTACTACCAGACCATACAAACCTGTTGTCTCTGCTACGGCCTGTCCTAAAAGCATGGTAGACATTACGTCACCCTTTGCACCAGGATTACGTCCTACTGCAGATGCACCATAACCAGCTGCAATACCCTGACCTACACCAGGACCAATACCTGCGATAACTGCTAAGCCTGCACCAATGGCAGAACCCATTAATACTAAACCTTCGTTTGTGATATTCATTGTAAATTCCTCCTTAAAATTGATTAACATTTTCACAGCATCATAAAGTGATACTATTGCGAAGTCTCCGGTCTACCTGTTTACTCTACAGAAACCTCTTATGCATTTACTTCGCCGATTGCGTCGGAAACAAAACACATCGTCAACATACAGAATACATATGTCTGAATCGCTCCGGCAAACACATCCAGATAGGCATGTAATAGTGCCGGCCAAACCAGTGTCAACACTCTTGGCAGCAAACCATAGATCAGTCCCATCATAACCGTACCCGATAAAATATTACCGAATAAACGCAGGGACATGGAAATCGGTGTTGAAAACTCACTGATCAAATTCATTGGGAAAAACAAGAAAATAGGTTCAAACAACCCTTTGATCTTCCCAAATTTCTGGTACTTAAATCCATTGTACTGGATCATTAACCAGGTAATGATCGCCAATGGAAATGTGACACCGAAATCTGCTGTTGGCGGTCTCAGCCCCAACAAACCTGACAGATTACACACCAGAATGAAGATAAAAAGGGCACTGACATAATTACGGAACTTCACTGCCTTTTGCTCCCCCATAGAGCTTGCCACCATGCCATCCAGCATTTCGACAATCAACTCTACAAAATTCAGGAATGCACCTGGTACTTTTGCCGGGTCTGCCTTCTTGATTGCACGGTTCGCAAATATTGCAAATATGAGGATGGATACCATGACAATAACCAGAGAAATCTGTGTAGTTGTCAGATAAACAGTCTGTCCGAAGATTGTAAACTTCGTGTCCGTATATCCATGGATAAAGAAATCCACTTGCGCTTCCTCATCGCCCTTTGCCAATAGTACATTGCTGACATTCAGGCACCGTGACACATCCAAAACGCCACTTCCCACATTCTCACCTTCCTTTACTATAATATTTTCAGGCATCAGCCATTCCACTTTTCCGGGAATCCGACTAATCCCTTATTTATGTGATAGCCCTGAGACTATAACATTCATTTCTTCTCCTCGTCCTCATATATTTTGTGAATGGACGGATATAAAAATGCACTGATCTTCACACCGAATAACCCCAAAATCACTCCCACCGGATGAATGTAACGATATAAATATACACTGGCACCGGCACACAGTGCCATAACAATCATGCGCTTGGCGGCTGCTGCCCGAATATGCCTGCTTGCCTGTTTCGGATCCATATCCAGTGCAATGTCCAGATGCCGGAACATATGGAACAATATCCCTGCCGCCACAATTCCTCCCAAAACCACGCCACACAACATCGCCCATCTGCGGTCACTGACGATCACTAATATCAATGCTATCGTCACGGTCCATACTATCAGACCGTATATCATCTCTTTCAACGTCTGTTTCGCCTGTTTCATATTCCTCCGGATGCTCTTTTCTATAATTTTTCAAACTCTGTATATACTCTAACTGCGCATGCTCCTTACGCATGTCTGCCATATAAAATGCCTTAGTCAAAATATAGACATTGCGGAAAGCAGCCCCAATTCCCAAAATTAACATAAGCACGAAAGCAATATCTGTATGAAGTAACCGATTCAACCAGACACCAATCCATACACACAGAAAGATGGGAACCATCATGCAGACGCTGATCTGGGTAATCATCGCAAAACTCCGTATAATTTTCTTTCCCATAGTAGCAGTCCCCCAATTAACTATTATAAATTATTAAACTGTAAAAGTCTACCAAAAATGTGAACAAAAGATGGCATCACAAATCAGTAGATGTGACAAAAGTTTGCCAGACAGGGCAAATTTTCCCTCTTTACTTTAGCTTTCCCAGCGTTTATAATATAGTATTATACTATTT
>CAMWKN010000523.1 GCA_947174825.1 uncultured Clostridium sp. | reverse complement strand
TGATGTAATCCAGCAGCAGGATGAGGCAAGGCAGAATTTTGCGTCCAATGTATCCGATGAGTTAAAAACGCCATTGGCTTCCATGAAAGTTATATCCGATTCCCTTTTGACCCAGGAGGGAATGCCGGAGGAATTGTACCGGGAGTTTCTGGTGGATATTACCAATGAGATTGAGCGCATGACGAATATTATCAACGATTTGCTGATGATGGTTAAGTTGGATAAAAATTCAGCGCAGATGCAGATTAGCAATATCAGTATTAATGATTTGATTGAACAGCTTCTAAAACGTCTTCGTCCCATTGCAGCAGAGCGAAATATTGAATTAGTCTATGAAAGCTATCGTCCTATTATGGCAGATGTGGATGAAGTGAAACTGTCCATTGCATTGAATAATCTGATTGAAAATGCTGTTAAGTATAACTACGATGATGGATGGGTTCGGGTAACCTTAAATGCAGATCACAAATTCTTTTATATCAAGATTGAAGATTCCGGTGTGGGAATACCGGAGGATGTGCAGGATAAGATTTTTGAGCGCTTCTTCCGGGTTGATACAGCCAGATCCAGAGATACTGGTGGTACTGGTTTAGGACTATCTTTGACTAGAAGTACCATCCTGTTACACCGGGGCTCCATCAAGCTATATAGTAAAGAAAAGGAAGGTTCTACTTTTACCGTCCGGATTCCGTTAAATTATACTACAAATTCTTAGATTCGGGCATTACGGAAGAAAAAATCCAAAGAAATAGTTAGAAAGTAAACTGCTATTTTCCCATGGGAAAGGAGGAGACTTACAAACATGAATACAGTGATAGAAGAGAAGACAGAGAAAAAAAAGAGAGTTCGTTTGATTACCTTATGTGTTCTGGCTGTAGGTATCCTTGCGATTGTCATTAGTATCGTCTGGGCAGTGAAGCATCACAATCGGGAATATCATGGTTATTATGTTTTTTGTGTGGATTCCAATGAAACAAAGGTGCAGTATGAACGATATACGCCAAAGGCAGACGGGACGGAAAATCTGATTATGGAATTTTTGAACCAGATGCAGACAGAACCCAAAGATATTTCTATGAAAAAAGCCATTCCAGACAATGTAAGCATTGATGAATATACATTGTCAGCAGAGGGAGAGCTAAGCCTGTATCTGGATTCTGCCTACGGCAATTACACCGGTGTTAATGAAATTCTGCGACGGGCTTCCATTGTAAAAACCCTCTGTCAGATACCGGATGTGGAATCAGTGCAGTTTTATGTGGCAGGGCAGCCGCTGACAGATTCTAATTCCAATGCAATCGGATTTATGACAGCAGATACATTTATTGATAATACTGGTGGTGAGGCGGTTTATCAGCAAAATGCTGTTCTGAATATTTATTTTGCTACCGAAGATGGAGAGGCTCTAGAGATGGTTCCGGTCCAGATTATTTATGATGCAACGATTCCGTTGGAACAGATGACGATCGAACAGTTAATGAAGGGACCAGATTCGATTAAGGGAATTGACAAAAATGGTATTTTGCCAACCATTCCAGATGGTACAGTATTAAATAGTGTGACGGTAAAGGAACACACCTGTTACGTGGATTTTTCCAATGATTTCCTGGATAAAAGGGAAGATATTCTGCCGGAAGTAGCCATTTATTCTGTGGTCAATACTTTGACAGAACTTGCTACGGTAAATAAGGTACAGTTCAGTATTGATGGAGAACAGGTATTGTTATACAACGACGTAATTAATTTCGGCGAAGTTTTTGAACGGAATCTGGATTTAGTGAAAGAATAAAAAAGTTAATTATTTGGACTGGGCGTATGTACGAAGGGAGATGGTTTTATTAAGCGACCGATGGTATGGGTCTGTATGATCTGTATCTTATTATTTGGGCTATATCGTTTCTGTTACGGAGAACAGGACGACAAGCGATACTATATCTATGGCGACATGCTGGGCTCCAAGGGATGCAATGTCAGCATTCTGGGGCATGTCGATCGTATGGAACAAAAGAAGACATCTTATTATCTCTATCTGCGTGACATTTCTGTCACAAGCAGTATTTCTGGTGTAGATCACACTCATCTCTCCAAATTAATAGTATCTTGTTCTGAAATACCTGCCATTTTGCCGGGCTATCAAATTGCGGCAGATGGAAACCTGTGTGATTTTGAAATCGCCACCAATCCCGGTCAGTTTGACGCAAAAGCCTATTACCGTGAACGGGGATATTACTATATTTTATACGGGAAGAGCTGCAAGGTGGTATCTGCAAAAAGGGATCAGTATCGCACGGCATTGCTATCGCTGAAAAGACGATTACAGTCTGTGATACAGGAATCTCTGCCACAGAGACAGGCAGGAATGGTACAGACTATGCTGTTAGGCGATAAATCGGCACTGGATCAGGATGTGCGCCAGCTCTATCAGCAAAACGGCATAGGTCATTTGCTGGCAATCAGCGGTTTACATATTACCATTCTCTGCATGGCATTTTATCATCTGTTGTTATTTCTGCGTTTTCCCCGTATGGCGGCAGTACCGGTTACTATCGTTATGCTTTGGGGTTATGGAGAATTAACAGGCTTTAGTGTTTCCACCAATCGTGCTATTATAATGATGGTGCTATATCTGTTTGCCGGATTATTGGGGCGCAGCTATGATCTCCTGTCGGCTATGGCATGCAGTGCTCTTATC
>CAMWKN010000522.1 GCA_947174825.1 uncultured Clostridium sp. | reverse complement strand
CTCCAGTCGTCGCTGTGCAACAGGTGACACAAACTGATTTCCGCTATTCTGATCCTCTATAGACTCCCCCTCTTGCACAGCATTTCTCTGATCTTCCACAGACTCACCATCCTGCACGGCATTTTTCCGATCCTCATCGCCACTATGCAAAGCTCCTAGTGTCTGCTCTCTCTCCTCAGCCACAAAATTTTCCGGCAAAACTAACATCTGGTGCAGCTTTCCCAAATGTGCAGCAGCTTGGCAGACTTCTCTGGCATCACGAATATCACATTCCCGTCCTGTATACCATCTGCGCATAATCCAAAACCCGCCCAAACCATCTCTGGACAGAAGTTCTCCCTGCCCATTTTCTACTGCCAGATCCACATAGGGATACCCTTGCTCTATTAAATATTTCTTGATCTGCTCCTCTAAAGATAAATGATTCCGATGTCCATTATAGTTGCGTAACAAGCGCAAACCATCCTCTGTTTCCAGCAGAACTGCCCCACGAACACGTCTTTTATTTTTATATTGAATTGGATATTGCGCCAATACTTCCTCATATTTATCTTCCATTTGGCTGACCTCCCACTGGATGATTTCAAAAGCTACCATCGATGCTTAAACCGATATGCCACGTTTGACCATCAATAGTAACTCAAATTCCTTTTTCATCATATGCGAAGATCAGACAAAATAGACCAAGAAAAGGCTCGTTGTCATCTCGTAATCATGACCATAAACTTGCTGTATCGCTTAAGGACACATAAGAACTCACACAATTATGTTTATAACCAGGTGTTCCCTGCCAACACCACAAACGCCACTCCACTGGCTGCCATTGCCACCGTCAACAGACTCTGTCTGCGATATGCCAGAACCAAAGCGGTAACCGTAGCCGCCAGTCCCGATGCCAAACCTCCGGTGGAATACCAGATTGCCGGAAAGGTCATGGCAGCCAATACCGCATATGGCACATACGCCAAAAAAGATTGTATGAAACGATTTTTGATCTCTCCCTGACACAGAGCAAAGGGTACCGCTCGAATTAAATAGGTAACTCCCGCCATAACCGCCAGATAAATTACAAAAGTATGTATTGATAATAACATTGAAACCCTCCATGCTATCACTAATTTTTTGAAACAAAAAAACACATTAATTTTGCACAGTATAAACTATGCAAAAATTTTAGCTCTTCTCTTCCTCGATTTCCAGAGGATACAGCCAGGCACCCACTGCTGCCGCCAGAACGGAACACAATATAATGGCAAAACCAGATGATACACGATTCAATCCCGGCAAATAATGAAAGGCACATGCCAGCGCCGCAGCAATGACAATGACTTTGAAATACCGCATATCATCCCTTGCCTGCGGTATAATAATTGCCAAAAACATGCCATAGATCGCCACTCCCAACGCCGATTGAAGCATGGGCGGCAAGATTCCGCCCAATAAAGCTCCCGACAGTGTTCCCAATGTCCACCCAGCCATGGGAAGGGTTCCCAGTCCCAGAAAATAGCTCCGACAAACTCTTTTCTTACGGCTTGCCGCCACCCCAAAAATCTCATCTGTCATAAAAAACCCCAACGCCAGTCTGCTGCCTGTTCCAAACTTCTTGTCCAGCTTTTGGGACAAGGATAAAGACATTAATGCATAACGCAGATTGATAATTAATTGCGTCAATGCCATCTCAATGCAGCTGCCTCCGGCAATCATAATATCTAATCCTGCAAATTGACCTGCCGAAGTCAAATTGACTGCTGAAATAATGACCGCCTGCCACCAGCTCACACCCGCTTCCGCTGCCATCAGACCAAAGGTAAAACTAACCGATAAATAACCCAAAGCAATGGGGATCCCGTCCTTGATCCCCTGTTTCCATTCCCGTATATTCATATCACATTCCTATTTCTCAAATATTCGATCCGGTACAAAGTAATCCGGATAAATTTTATTACCACATTTATAATAAGCTTTTACATTATATCTGCCCGCTCAGTTTGTATTTTACCACAGCAAACACTTCTCGTACATAAGAATTTGGTATCACATACCATTTTGTTCTGGCACCCAGACCCTCAATAACAGCATCCTCTAATCCGCTACCAGCATCTTGCAATTGTTTCCGGAGAATTCTGGTAGCACGGAACAAATGAAATCCATTGCTAATCAATACGATGCGTTTCTGATCTACAGAACTTTGTCCCATTGTCTCCTGCTCTTGAAGAATCGAAATACTGTTTCGTATATTCTGATCCGTATTTACCGAGGCATCCTCCTGCAAAATCCGCTCTGCAGCAACTCCATGCTCTACCAGATAATCCTGCATCGCCTCTGCTTCTGACAAATTTTCTCCCGATCCTTTTCCCCCGGAAACCACCACCATGGTATCCTGATTTTCGGACAGATATCCCAAAGCCTTATCCAAGCGATATCTCAGCAAGGGAGAAATACGATCTCCCTTGACTCTGGCACCTAATATAATCATATAATCCGCTCCCGGTTTTGGCTGGGAATTCGCCTCATGGATAATACATCCCAACACAAAAGCAAACAGCACAACACCAATGCCACAAATAGAACCTGCTGCCATCAGAAACCATTTTGGCAAAGTCTGCCCTTTATGATAAATATGAAAGATCCAAAATCCTGCCCCCAACAATATAATACCCAGTAACAACCAGAAAAAAGTGAAAAGATTATTC
>CAMWKN010000521.1 GCA_947174825.1 uncultured Clostridium sp. | reverse complement strand
GGAACGATACGCACGATGGAAGTGCCTATGTATGCAAGTGAGGAAGAGCGTGCAATTATTGTAGAAAATTTTGAGAGCCGGGATTCGGACGGCGTTGCCAGAAAAGAGGCCATGGCGGGCTCGCCGGACTGGTTAGCAGGTTATGAGATATTCCGGGAAACCGGAGAGTATATCGGTATTGCTACAGGAATAGACGGACTGGCGTTGTCTGTGGCGCTGCTTGACGGAGAATATGTTGAAGGCTCCTACGATGCAGACCTGTTTGCCATGGGAGATTATGTGATTGCCGCGGGCGCCAGCGGCACGTCCTTCGTCTCGACGCCTCCGGTGGGAAGCGAGGTGGAGATCGGCGGACGTTCTTTTGAAATCATGGCGGCTGTTTCCTATAAGAGCCGCATGATTACCGGCTCCGACAGCCGGAAAGCGGAGTATAACATTTCCTATTATATGCCGGTGCAGACCTATGAAGAGTTGTTCCCTGACAGTGGTGTCAGGAATATATTGGTAGATATTGACCAGAATAGTCAGGAAGAGTTTGAAGTTTTTCTGAAGGAACTTATAGGGGACACAGGGATCGGGGTTACGATGCGAAGCGACAATCAGTGGGAGTTTAAGAACGCGCTGTTCCATACTTATATGATTCCTATGTTTGTAGGGGCGGTTTTGCTACTGATCGGTGTGTTGAATTTCGGCAATGCAATGGTGACGAGCGTGCTTGTACGGAAAAAAGAGTTTGCGGTGTATGAGAGTCTGGGCATGACGCAGAGGCAGATCCGCAGGCTGCTTATTTATGAGGGGTTGGCATACGGCGGTGTGCTGACTGCCTTCCTAGTGCCGGTGGTGTCGATACTGACATGGCTGCTGGGAAGGTGGTGGATTACCCATACGGCAAGCGCATGGTGTGCCACATGGAGGTATTCTCTGATGCCGATGTGGATCGTGCTGCCGTTTCTGTTTGCGGCGGCACTTCTGGTTCCGCTGTGCTGTCTGCGTCTGGTCATGAGAGAAAGCGTTACGGAGAGGTTGAGGGTGGTGGAGTGAGACAGGCTTATAGCATTGTTTTTTTGTCTGGACGGAAAAATGTCAGTCGGTGAAAACTTCATTTTAATTGTAAGAGGAGATTATTGATGTTAGAATATATTCGGAAAAGCTTGTTGTAGACGTAGTTTACAATTCATTGTGTCACAATAACCTATGATATAGGGGTGACCTGAAAAGAGTATGGCACAGAAATACCTGATTAGAATAAAAAGGAAAGGGGCTGCTGATATGAGCCAAAGAGCTGAAATAATTTTTATGCAGGTCAGATTGCTTCGGCTTGCGGCAGAAGAGTGGAATACATCTGTTCAGAAGGTGAATGCATTATTTGATCAATATAGCATCCTTAAGTTTATTGAGGAGTGCTATGATGTTTTTCATATGGAAGGTGATTATGCGGTATTTGATGAAATAAAAACCGTATTGAAAAATAAGGGGGTAAATGTGAATGCCGGAATTATCTGATGGCATGCTTCTCTATCATGGAAGCTATTGTGAAGTAAGAACCCCGGATTTGGCAAAGTGTGCTGATTTCAAGGATTTCGGAAAAGGATTTTATCTGACATCATCTAAGGAACAGGCAGAGAATTTTATCAATACATCGTTGAAAAAAGCAAAATTTCAGGGGATAATTGCTGAAGAGCAAGAGTTTGGAGTGATATCAACATTTTGCTATCATCATAGTAAAAGTATAACAGATTATATTTTTCGAGATGCGGATGCTGACTGGCTGCATTGCGTTGTAGGACATAGAAAGGTAAATACATTTCAGACTGTCGTCAATGAAATGAAAAAAAATGATATTATAGCCGGAAAGATTGCAGATGATGCAACTAATGTTACAATACTGACTTACTTAGTTGGGGCTTATGGTACGATTGGAACTGAGGAAGCAGATGAATTGTGTATAAGCAGATTAATCCCGGAACGATTGAAGGATCAGTTTTGTTTTAGAACGAATGAGGGGCTGAGTTGTCTTTCATTTGTAGAAAGTGAGCAGATATGGAAAAATTAAAAAATATCACAGAAGAGCAAAAGAAGTTTGCAGTTGATGCAATGGTTACTTTGGTTGTTGAAGAATTGGCTGATGACTTAAATATTCCTCCCACCACAATGCTGAAAGATTTTATTGCATCAAAAACAGGAGCATTATTGTATGATGAATCTTCAAAACTCTGGTGGAATGGTTCGTCTTATATAGCGGATATGTATAAAAAAGAAATTTGTTCATAGGTATCAGAGGAACATTCTGGCGGTATCTAATAACAATAGAAGCATTTTCAGAGCAGTTACAGGACATTTTCAAAATGAAGATGTCCTTTTTTCATGTAAATCGGTCAATGTCACAAAAATGTACCTTTTCTGTACCTTGATTGTAACTTAGGGCTGATACAATCTTCCTATAGAGCAGGATGTGATGATACGAGGGTGTTTCTGACGATTTCGAGTAACATCTTGCAGCACTGATATTTATCGTAAGGGAAAGGCAGGGTAATCTATATGGAAGCGATCGTGAAAGCTACAGGTTTAAAGAAGTATTACGGAGAGGGAGAAGCGCTTGTCAAGGCGCTTGACGGCGTGGATTTGGAGATAGAGAGGGGCAAATTTACCGCTATCATCGGCACCAGCGGGAGCGGCAAGTCTACGTTGCTCAAT
>CAMWKN010000520.1 GCA_947174825.1 uncultured Clostridium sp. | reverse complement strand
GTATTTTACGGAAGATTCCTGTTTTTTGATGAAGAGGCACAAAAACGATGTTAACCGACAGCCCCTTTTGCTTTTTTACCGTTTAT
The DNA here is from genome assembly GCA_947174825.1 of uncultured Clostridium sp. Next base: position 2,608 of record CAMWKN010000520.1, on the reverse strand, counting down.
TACTGTTTTTCCAGATCTTCATTTTTTCTGCCTCAGCAATCAGCTCATCCCGGAAATCCGGATGGGCAACGGAAATGATTGCTTCTGCTTTCTGCCATGCAGACAGTCCCTTGAGATTTACGATACCATACTCTGTTACGAAATAATGCACATTGGCACGGGTATCGGTTACAATGGAGCCGTTTGCCAGGGTAGGACGGATACGGGAGTTGACGGTACCGTCTTTACTGGTGAAGGTGGAAGACATACAGATAAAGGATTTACCACCATTTGAGAGATAGGCTCCCAGAACGAAATCCAACTGTCCGCCAGCACCACTGATCTGTTTGGTTCCGGCACTTTCTGCATTGATCTGTCCATACAAGTCAATATCCACGGCATTGTTGATGGACATGAAGTTATCCAGTGCAGAGATGGATCGAATATCGTTGGTGTAGTTAACCGGTGCGCTCATACACTCTGGATTATCATTGACATAATCATATAATTTCTGGGTTCCTGCGCCAAAGGCATAAACCTGACGTCCCTTGTCGATTGCCTTTCTGGCACCGGTTATCTTTCCAGCCTTAGCAATATCTACAAAGGCATCCACGTACATTTCCGTATGTACACCCAGATCCTTCAGATCGGATTCTGCAATCAGGGATCCTACGGCATTTGGCATTCCGCCTATTCCTAATTGTAGACAGGCTCCGTCTGGAATCTCATTTACAATATATTTGGCTACTGCCTGATCCACATCCGTTGCCGGTGCAGCAGCACCCATAGCGGCAATGGCAGGATTATCCCCTTCCACAATCATGTCTACCTGGCTGATGTGGATTCCTTCCTCAAATCCGCCTAAGCAGCGTGGCATATTCTGGTTCACTTCCACAATGATAATCTCTGCCATTTCGCAGCAGGCTGCCATATGGGAAGCGTTTGGTCCAAAGTTAAAGTATCCATGCTCATCCATTGGCGCTACCTGGAACATGGCAACCCGGGATGGAGTCTGGGAATCCCGATAATATCTTGGGAGTTCAGAATAACGAATCGGTGCATAATAGGAAAATCCCTGGGCAATGGCTTTTCGCTCAATGCCGCCCATATGCCAGGAATTCCAGGTCATATGTTCTGCCGGATTGTCGATCTGAAAAATCTCTGGTGTCCACATCAAAATACCACCACGGAAATTGACATCTGTCAGCTCTGGCAGACGTTTTGCCATGGCCTGATCTAATGCCACCGGTGTGCCCACACACCAGCCATAATCCACCCAGTCTCCGGACTGGACTACTTTTACGGCTTCCTCTGCAGTGGTTTGTTTTTGTGAATATAGTGTTTTGAAATCCATTCTAGTACCTCCTTAAATATGTTTCGAAAATAGCACTAATGATAAAATAGCACTAAAACGACGGTTTCGCAATAGAAAGATCATAATATTATGTAAGAATCTACCAATAAGTGCATCAAAAATGCTTGATAATTTATTCAAGTTGATATATCATAGAAACAGTGAGTGTCTGATTGTGTGTCACTGTTGTACATAGCTTCTGTTAAGGCAGTGTCCTGCTTATATAAATGGGATGGGAAGCCGGAGCGGAATTGTAGAAGAGGGCATGATCGGATCTGTGACAGTATTCTGTCAGTATATTAATCAAACAAGGAGGATTTATAGTTATGGCAAAGAAAGTAGTTTTAGCAGGTGCTTGTCGTACAGCGATCGGCAAAATGGGTGGAGGACTGAGCAAGACTTCAGCTCCGGATCTGGGTTCCATTGTAATTAAGGAAGCATTGGAGAGAGCAGGAGTTCCGTCTGATCAAGTTGATCATGTGTACATGGGTTGCGTTATTCAGGCTGGTTTAGGTCAGAACGTAGCTCGTCAGGCTTCTATCAAAGCAGGTCTGCCTATTACAACTCCGGCTGTTACTGTTAACGTAGTATGTGGTTCTGGTCTGAACTGTGTTAACATGGCTGCACAGATGATTCAGGCAGGCGATGCAGATATCGTAGTTGCAGGTGGTATGGAGAACATGTCCATGGCTCCTTATGCAATGATGCAAGGTCGTTTTGGATACCGCATGAACAATGGTAAATTAGTAGATACCATGGTAAATGATGCATTATGGGATGCATTCAACCAGTATCATATGATGATTACGGCTGAGAACGTAGCAGATCAGTGGAAACTGACCAGAGATGAGTTGGACGAGTTTGCAGCAAACAGCCAGCAGAAATGCGAAGCAGCCATCAACAACGGTGGATTTGATGCAGAGATCGTTCCGGTTCAGACAGGCGTAGATCGCAAGACCAAAGAGCCAATTATCTTCTCTAAGGATGAGGGTCCTCGTGCTGGTACTACTAAAGAATCCCTGGGCAATCTGAAATGCTGTTCTGGTAAAGAGGGCGGTGTGGTTACAGCAGGTAACGCATCTGGTATCAATGACGGTGCTGCAGCCATCGTTGTTATGAGCGAAGAGAAAGCAAAAGAGTTAGGTGTTACTCCTATGGCTACTTTCGTAGCAGGCGCTTTAGGCGGTGTAGATCCTTCTATCATGGGTGTTGGTCCGGTAGCATCTACCAAGAAAGTTCTGGAGAAGACTGGTATGTCTATTGATTATATTGATA
>CAMWKN010000519.1 GCA_947174825.1 uncultured Clostridium sp. | reverse complement strand
CAGCAAACCCACGGCCATGTTCACCGCTGCGCGCTGCCTCAATAGACGCATTCAATGCAAGCATATTAGAACGTGAGGCATTTCTGCTGACTTTGTTTACTACCTCAACTGCATTGTTTACATCACCCTCGACGACATTTGCCATCCTGTCCATTTCTGTCAGCATATGAAACAAATTCTCAATCCCGTCAATGACTGTCTGGGTAGATTCGCCAATGGTTTTAACCGACTCCTGAAACTGATTCGCTATCTCCGACATCTGCTTCTTGATACCAACAGAGTATGTACAAATCAAACATCCAACGACCTGCCCACCGTCCTTGACTGGTACTAACTCTCCCTCAAATGCCTCACCCATAACCTCTTCTGGTAAATGGTTATGCTTCCGTTTTCCTGTTGTAATCACTTCATCAAATGCACCACTTGGGTCTTCAAATACCTGACCGACACTCAGCATAGGAGGAACCCCGTCAGGAACGGAATATCCCTGTATGATCCCATCCCTATCCAATACTGACAGGAATACATCCTTTCCAAATAGCTGTCTGATTACAGGCAATAATTCAACGATATTATCTAACTGTTTATTTGACATGAGCAAATACCTCCTCCTATTATTTATCTTTGTTCATTTTATTTGACCTGCCATTTTATGTTTCTGCTCATAAAAACAGTTAACTAAATAAAATGTCCATTGTAACTATTTATTTCATGTATTCTATTGTATCAGACTTTTTTCAACACGACAAGACACGCTTGCCCTCTTTCATCCTTTAGATAATCAAATGAATTTCTATCATATAATCTTATCACAAGTCATCGATTACCCTTGTAGCACATATATTTATGCCTTTCCACAAATCCCATCTTTTCCCAAAACTGTATGCCCTGATCATTATTACTCAACACCTCAATATCAATAGAATCTGTTTTCAAGTAGGACAATAACAGCCGGAATGCCTGTTCACCATAGTGTCTCCGCCTGTATTCCGGAAGGATCAAAAATTGCCGCAAATATACCGGCCTACAATCAATCTTTACCAAAGCATATCCGACTACTGTATTCTGCTCAATAAAGAAAAATGCCTCATAGAATGTCTGGAGAAAACCTCTCATTCGCTCCTCCAATTCCGCTATTGTCATGGTATTGTCACTGCCTTCTGCATTGATTAACTCTTTATTCAGCTCTGCCAAATATTTACAATCATTGATAGCGCATTTTTGTATGGTCACTACTATTTCCTCCATGATCTTATTCTGAGCAAATCATTTTAAACATTCCAGGGCCATCCCATTCACAAGGTCTTTCTTCAAATCCCTTTTTCTGATAGAATAATACTGCTTCTTTTGTACTAATCAATTCTAAACTCACCGCCCAACCAGGAGCAATCGTTTCTTTTATATATCCTTCCAAACGATTCATCAAAATTGTTCCCACACCCTTTGATTGGTATGATGGTATTACAGCAAAATCTTTTATGTAAAAAGACATACCGCCATCACCAATTAATCTTACCATTCCAACCGCTTGTCCATTATCATAAGCCGTAAATGTTGCAATCGTATTTTCTAAAGCCTTTTTAACCTGTGCAATACACGGTGGCTCCCAGCCAACAGATGTATATAGTTCTAAAAACAATTCTGGTGTTAATGTATTTACCTGCACTTCCATAGATTACCTCCACAAATTACTAAATTAATTCAACGATTTCCAGTCTTAATAAATTCTATCAGTTTCTCCACATCATCAAAATCGTCATAATCCCCAATGATGCCTTCCCGATGATATACAATCCCTCTTTTCTCATTCTCCGCAAGACAATCCAAAAGTTTGTCCTCGCCATATCTTTTGATAAACAAGGTAAATCCATATGGCTTAATTTTACTTAATAACCCCTTTTTGCAATCTTCCTCACAGGCATAACAATGTGCCATGCCTTTTTCCATAGAACATCTTCTGTTTTCACACCAGTCATTATCAGGACAATCCCCCGAATTACAACCATTGCATGTTGTATTTTCTGAACACAAGCAACAGGCAAGTCCACATCTGGCAATCCCTAATTCTCTTCTCATCATATCTTACTACTCGCTTTCATAATATCAAAACAATAGTACAAAATCTGAAAGGCAAAGTGTGACATATCTGCGAATATATTATACTGGAAGATTTCTTAATGGACAAGTATGTTTTTGATAATAGCACTGAGCTTTGGTATGAACTTAGCGGGGACTATTATATTCCCTGCCTCACCTTACCTGCTGAAAAAGAAAAGCCGATAGGCGTTTACGGACAGCGGCATTTACGCTATCTGAAAGATACAATATACGATGGCAACTTATGTTCGAAATAGTGCATCATATGTCTGTGGTAATTGATAAAGTAATGATATTGGGTATAATTATTTTAGAAAGGCGGTGAGATTTTGAAGATAGAGATTTTTGTTGACGAAAAAGCAACAGATTTGAATATCTCAGTTACCTGTAAACAATTAACACCAGATATAGAAAAAATCTTGGCAACATTGCGAATGATGAACCATCAACTGGTAGCAAAGAAAAATGAGGAAACGCATCTGCTCGATGTTTCGCAAGTCATTTATATAGAAAGCGTAGATAGAAAATGTTTTATTTACACATCTGAGGAAATATATGAGTCTGATTTTCGACTTTATTAGTTGTAGCAGCAACTTGAGGAA
>CAMWKN010000518.1 GCA_947174825.1 uncultured Clostridium sp. | reverse complement strand
TAGAGCGGGCTCGGGGCCTCGGATATGTGTATAACACCAAGTCCACCTCACAGCCCTCCAACACCTCTCGTATTTCTGCAATATCTCCCCGCTCCAATATTTCCTCAAAATCAGCCGGAAGTGTTTTCTTTTTTTTCATACTTCTATTTTTCCTCCTTTCTCTACGCCTTGTAATCTAATATGTGATAAACATATGAAACAGGTTGGTACAATATAAATACTTGCTGACAACCAGGCTGACGGATCTGTAAAGCAGATGACGCTATACCCATAAACCGGAACCAATAAGGTACTAACAGCAATTCTAGCGATCATTTCCATAACACCGGAAAACACTGCCCTACCCGCATATCCTAGTCCCTGGGTTGTCATACGACAGACATTTAAAATTCCTAACACCCAGAAAAAACATCCCTGACCAAGAAGATATCTTGATGCAGCATCTAACACGGCTACTTCGTTTCCTTTCAGAAACAATCCGCTAAATACTCTCCCTGCCAGAATCAAAACCATACCAGCTATCACTCCATATGTAACTCCCACCAAGATCCCCTGGCGCATACCTTTCTTAATTCTCTGGATCTTCCCAGCGCCTAAATTCTGACTGCAAAAAACGGAGACCGCTGTAGCAATTGCATCAAAAGGACACATAAAAAATTGTTTTAAACGCATTCCCACGGTAAAACCGGATACATAGACACTACCCAATCCATTGTTGGCAGACTGCATAACCATACTGCCCACCGCCGTGATCGAATATTGCAATCCCATCGGAACACCCATGACTATCATATTCCGAATTTCCGTAGGATGTAAATGACAGTCCTCCCTGGCCGGTCGCAGTAAACGGTATCGGCTGTAAATAACACAGGCGCATAAAATTCCACTAACTGCCTGTGCAGTAATGGTGGCAACCGCTGCACCCACACAACCCCACTGGAATACTTTGATAAATAGCAAATCTAATATGATATTTAATATGGTGGCGAAGGCCAAGAAGAAAAATGGTGTCTTGCTATCTCCCACGGCACGCAAAACAGCCGATAATAAATTATATAACAAAGTAAATGGAATCCCCAAAAACAATATAAAAAGATAGTTATAAGCGTCTGTATAAATATCCTTCGGAGTGGATAAGAGCATTAAAATACGGGAGCAAAATACAGTACACAAAATTGTCAGGAATAATGCCAGAACAGCTGATAAAAACAAGGCATGAAAAAACTGACAACGCAATCTTTTATAGTCGCCGGCACCAAAAGTTTTGGCAATGGGGATCCCAAAGCCACAAGTGACACCCACCAGAAATCCTATCACTAAAAACTGAACGCTGGAAGTCGCACCCACACCTGCCAATGCCTGGGTTCCTAAAACCTGTCCTACAATAGCTGCATCCACAATATTGTAAGTTTGCTGCAATAGATTCCCTAACAGCAAGGGAATGGTGAATTCTATAATCAAGCGGAGAGGATTCCCCTCTGTCATAGTCTTGGTCATAATCGTTCTCCTTAAAAAAACAGAATATTTTCTCCTTATTCTATCGCAATTCCATGTTTATGGTTCTTCTTATCCATTGCAATGTCACAATGATCTCCCCTGCCGACCTCAATCTGATACCCTATACTCTCCACCCGTCTTTGCAAGCAATCCCGACACTCTGCTGACTCCTCGCCGGTACATACTTTTCCATCATATAGTGAATATTTCTCCCGCACTCCCACAGGAGAAAGATTGGGCATAACTACATTAGCTCCCGCCTGAATCCCCATTTCACGCCCCTGGGGATGAATGGTTGCCAAGGCTGTGGTCGCTGGCAGCAAAAGATCCGGCTGCTGGATGCGCAACAGACTCAGAAGATACAAAGTCAGTTCCAGACTTCCCTGTGTTTCCTTCGCAAAAGGAGTATCCTGATGGGGAATAAATGGTCCGATCCCCACCATTTCCGGCTGCAATTTCCGAATAAATAAAAAATCCTCTGCCAGATGTTCCGGCGTTTGACTGGGACTGCCCACCATAAAACCACATCCGGTCTGAAAGCCAAGCTCTTTCAGGTTCCATAAACATTGTTTTCGATGTTCCAGAGATAACTCTGCCGGATGCAACTGTCTGTAATGAGATTCTACAGCAGTCTCATGGCGTAGCAGATAGCGATCCGCACCAGCTTCCCGAAACCGCTCATAACTTTCTTTCTCTCTTTCCCCCAGAGAAAGGGTAATGGCACATTCCGGATATTCTTTACGAATCTGCTGAACCAGCTGTACTACACGGTCATCATCATAATAAGGATCTTCGCCTCCCTGCAGGACAAAAGTACGAAATCCCAAATCCCATCCTTCCCTGCAGCAAGCCAGAATATCTTCCTCCGACAAACGGTAACGCACAGCATGAGTATTGCTTCTGCGGATTCCACAATAATAGCAATCATTTTTACAATAATTGCTAAACTCAATCAATCCACGGATATAGATCTTTTTTCCATACCAGGCATCACCAATTTTTCTCGCTTTTTTCCGGGCATATTCCTGCAGTTCTGGGCAGTGCGATGCAATTAATGCTGCCAGATCATCCCGATCCAGGAATTGTTTCTGTTCCAAGTTGTCAATAAGCTTCTTTCCTGTAGAAATCGGCAGAACACTATCCTCATAACCATCTGCGATTTGTTTTTTACTCTGATCTTTCCTCATTGTCCCAACCGTCCGTC
>CAMWKN010000517.1 GCA_947174825.1 uncultured Clostridium sp. | reverse complement strand
GTAATATATATCACTGTTCTTAGTATAACACTATATTCTAACCAGAATTTTGCAGAAATCTAACGGTTGTGAAAGAATGCTCTCCATCTGGATAGCCAACGACTTGTAAGATTTACTTACAAGTTGGATTTTGATTTTTAGAAAGTCCTATTGTAGAAATGCGATAGGACTTTTAAATTGTCTTATCACTATCTACGTTTTTAAGGAGGAAATAAAAATGAATGATGTATATGGATATGTGCGTGTATCAAGTATGGAACAGAATGAGGACCGTCAGATGATTGCGCTAAAGATAGCTGGTGTTTCTGCCAGTCATATCTTTATGGATAAACAGTCAGGTAAGGACTTTCACAGAGCGAATTATGAGAAAATGGTATCAATATTACAGGAGGGAGATCTACTCTATATCATGAGCATTGACCGTTTAGGACGCAACTATGCGGAAATTCAAAACCAATGGCGTATGCTCACAAAGGAAATCGGCATTGATATTTGTGTGATAGATATGCCGCTGTTAGATACGAGAAATGGAAAAGACCTTATGGGGACATTTATTGCAGATTTGGTACTACAGATACTCTCTTTTGTCGCAGAGAATGAAAGGGAAAATATACGAAAACGACAGGAACAGGGGATTGCTGCTGCAAAAAAGCGAGGTGTCCGTTTTGGCAGACCACAATCAAAAGTGCCGGATAATTTTAAAAACATAGTAAAGGCATGGGAACGTGGAAATCTCAAAATAGATGAAGTTCTGGAAAAGTGTCAAATGAGTAAATCAACTTTCTATCGGAGATTACGTGAAATGCGGTTAAAACAAGGGGATAAATCCACGTGATATACGGGGGTTAGAATTATTTTCGAGTGTCAAAAGGTGTACCTTTTGACACTATAACTGCAAGGGATATTTTACTATATTTTTTTGTCTGGTGCAACAAATTTCCTTGTTTTAAGGCTGATTTTGAGTAAAACATAGGTTGATTTTTATGTTTTTTCCTATAACGGATGTATAAGAGGACATTGTCAAAAGCTACACCTTTTGACAATGTCTATGTACAACATATTACTAATTATAACAAAAGGAGGACATTACATTATGAGACAAAAAGCAAAACATCTTTCCATTCTGCTGGCATTTTCACTGATGCTTGGCAGTATTCCTGGAACAAATGCATCAGCGGCAAAAAAGGTGAGCATTACCAAAAAGGTAACAGTTACCGTAGAAAAGAAAGCAAAAATCAAACTGAAAAACAACAAAAAGAAAGTGACATGGAAGGTCACTTCCGGGAAAAAGAACATTACCCTGAAAAGCAAGAAAAAGACCGGGGTAACCGTGGTAGGCAAGAAGAAAGGTACTGCAAAGGTGCAGGCGAAAATCGGAAAGAAGAAGTATAGCTGCACAGTTACTGTTAAGGCAAAGGCAACAACTAAGGCAACACCAAAGCCGACAAAAACACCAGCACCAACACCGACAGCTAACCCCACAACAAAGCCCACAGCAATACCGACAAAAACACCCGGACAGGATGAGGCATTGACTTTGTATTATAATGACGAGAATTCTAAGGCAGTCAAGCACCAAATACAAGACTCAAACGTACCGGTTCATGTCATTGTGGAAGATAGTGTGACCAGCATAGGGGAATCCGCATTTTACTTTTGCCGTAGCTTGACGAGCATTACAATGCCAAATAGTGTGACCAGCATCGGAGATGGGGCATTTGGTTATTGCAGTGGACTGACCAGCATCGCAGTACCGGACAGTGTGACTAGTATTGGAAATAATGCATTTGCGGATTGCATTGGATTGACCAGCATTGCGGTACCGGACAGTGTGACCAGTATTGGAAACAAGGCATTTGCGAATTGCAGTGGACTGACCAGCATCGCAATACCTGACAGTGTAACCAGCATCGGAAACAATGCATTTTTCATGTGCAGTAGCTTGACAAGTATCACACTGCCTGACAGCGTGACCATCATCGGAGAGCTTGTATTTAGTGGTTGTCGTGAACTGACCAGCATTACGATACCCGACAGTGTGACCAGTATTGGAAATTCCGCATTTGCGAATTGCAGTAAACTGACCAGCATTATGATACCCGACAGCGTGACCAGCATCGAAGATTCCGCATTTTTTTGTTGCAATGGACTGACCAGCATCACGATACCGGACAGCGTGATCAGCATCGGAAGGAATGTATTTGGGGGTTGCAGTGAACTGACCAGCATTGTATGGAATGGCACGACTCATACAAACGTAGATAATTTTTTAACAGCTTTTGAAAGCGGTAAAGAATAGATAGATACAGATAACAATGATGTCGGGGTCAAAAGCCCCTTCGGGGCAAATCAGACATAATATATATGTTTGCAGATTAACTTGTAGTACTATATGTATCTGGTTGGTGCGGAGCCCCCTTTTCACCCCGGCATCATACTATATTCAAAGTAAGGAGGAAATTTGTAATGATCAAAACAATAAAAAAACTTATTATGATTCTTATGGCTGTAATTATATTGGGTTTAACAGTCGTAGTACCAACACAGACAGCACAAGCTAAGGCAGTACAGAAAAAAGGATATTATTTGACTGTTGTAACAAAAAGCAGGAAGAATATATATATGGATTATCCAGTTTTGAAAAAGGTAAGCTTTAAGAAAAACAAGTTCGTATCTTATGGTGGTTTTTTGTATTATAAGAAGG
>CAMWKN010000516.1 GCA_947174825.1 uncultured Clostridium sp. | reverse complement strand
TTACTATATGTTTTGTGATCAGGACGATATCTGGATGCCAGACAAAATCAAACGATCTCTGGATGCTATGGAACAACTGGAAGCTACTGCCAGTGATCAACCTTGCATTGTCTTTGGCGACGCCAAAATGGTCAATCATGAACTCCAAGAGCTGGCTCCCTCTTTCCAGCGTCAAAGCGGATACCATACAGATGCCTTAGATCCGGCACATATTTTGATGGAAAACAAATTAAACGGGTGCGCCCTTCTGTTCAATCGTGCTTTACGACAAATGCTGACTGTCTTCCCACCAGAAATCCGAATGCATGATTGGTGGGTGGCTCTAATTGGATCATTTTTTGGAAAAATCCTCTATCTGGATGAGCCCTTACTACTCTATCGACAACACGAGAAAAATGTGGTAGGAGGCAGTAACTTTATCCATTATATCCAAAACCGTTTATCTAACTGGCAAAAACAGAAAAAGTCACTGTATGATACCTGTGCACAAGCGGCGGCTTTTGAGGCAGTTTATAGGGACAAACTATCTACAGACCAACAAGAGCTAATACGGGCGTTTGCCACATTGCCAGAAGCGAATTGGTTTGCCAGACGTTATCGCATTCTGCGTTACCATTTTCTCAAAAGCGGGCTGATCCGTAATATCGGAGTCCTGCTGCTTATATAAAAAAGAGTTGAAGTTTCACTAATACCTGGCAAAGCCAGGCAAAGTGAAATTTCAACTCTGCAAAAACGCCAAAGCGTTTTTTGGTGGCGAACCATTATTTCTGTAAACTTTCCAAATGCCGATTGATTCCCAGCCCCATTCCTGTCAGGACAAAGAAAACAGGGGAAATTACCACACTGGAATCATTCGTCAAACCTAATATTAAATACCCCATAATGGATATCATCACCGCCAAGCCAATCTTTGACATATAACTATCATAACTCTGTTTCCAATATAGTTTAAAACTTCTAATAAAATACCAGCCAAAGAACACCAAAAACGCAATCAATGACGGAATTCCCGTCTGTGCAGCGATCTGCAAATACATACAATGAGGTCTGGTAACTATTTCTACATCATGCCCCGAATTATACAATCCCACCAAATCATCATTGGGATATGCAATAACAAAAGTATCTGGCCCGGAACCTAACAGAGGATACTTCTTTAACAGAGGCAAGGTTCTTGCCCATATATAGCCTCGTTTATTTGCCAAAAGATGATGCTTCTCCAGGAATCCATCTCCTGCCTGATACCGTTTCAAATGAAAGAAAGAAGCACCTGCACCTTTAATATAATAAGTCGAATCATTCTGCTTATATTGATTACTAAATAACCACCGTTTTGTAGGACTAAATGCATCATTTCCGGTTCCCGTCCTGGCATGCTCCACATAGAATCCCCGAAAAGACCGGTCATACATTTCCGCATAGACAAAAGGAAACCTCTCATCCATAATCTGGTAAACATTAGTTTCCGTTTGTAGTATACTGGCAACCTCCTTACCATCGCCATCTACAACATGAAAAGTTGCTGCATCAGCACCTTTCTCCCGCTCCATTGAAAAATGAATCTCATTACCCTTGTAACAAAAAGTTACGTCCTTGCCTGTTTCAATATACTCTAATGCATAATTCTGAGGCGAAGAAGAAAACATGGAACGCATACGACCAATCAATACATTCTGATTCATCATATTCACAACAATAAATGCCACCGTTGCAACCACTATAATGCCTAATGTCAATTTCCAATTCTTAAAAAACACCTTTCTCATACACAACAACATAACCAAGAAAGTCGCTACCAACACCAATACACCAGCACGGGACTGTGATGCAAACAATACAAACACCAAAGCTGCTGCCAAAAATGCATAAAATATGCGCAACAGCACCTTTTCCGTATGCATAATCAATGCCACCAGAATTGGAACCATAATAACCACATAATATCCCACATAATTGGGATTATATAGAGACATAAAAGTCCGCCCCTCTTCAAAAGAAAACTTTATCTTGCCTATAAGTTTTTTGTCTATAACAATCAAATTTTGCAAAAATTTAGTATGAAGCGGATCTATTTTCAATGCCTGAAGCAGACCAAATAACGTCATGATGGTAATGCCTCCAATCAAATATGGCATCAACCGTTTTACCGCATTTTCCTGATATAAGATAAAGAAAGAATAGTACACTAACAGAACATATCCAAGAAGCATCCACACAGATTCAAACTGTTGCTGAATTCCAGAAAAAGAATAATGGCGGTTAATGGAAAAAAGAGCTGACAGGAAACTCAAAGCACCATATACCAGAATTGGTATCAAAATGCGATCCCAAACCGGCTTGATTTCCTCTGAAAATATCATATAGATCATAAAGCATAAAATGGTAATAAACATGGCGTAAGACCAAACCATTTTGACATGCAAAAAAAGATCCGATGTGCTTGCATCACCTTGAAACCAATTATACTGGGTTAAACCTGTATTAAAACGATACTGGTGTATCATTAACGGAATCACGGCCAATATCATAATAAGCGGCAATAAATATACAATAGGATATTGCCTTTGCCGTTGTTTGATTTTGTTCCGCTTCTTTATTTTATCTTGTTTCTTTGTTTTGTTCTGTTGCTTATTCAATGCATTTGCCATCTTTCTTCCCTCCAAGGTACCCTATAAAATCAATTCTGAAAAATCTATGTTATTTAATATC
>CAMWKN010000515.1 GCA_947174825.1 uncultured Clostridium sp. | reverse complement strand
TGATATCATCCGTACCTTAAATAAACTGGGCGGAAAACATGGCATCGGTATCATTGATATTGTAGAAAACCGTGTAGTTGGCATGAAATCCCGTGGTGTCTATGAGACTCCTGGCGGAACCATTCTGATGGAAGCACACCAGCAGTTGGAAGAGCTGATCTTAGACCGTGACACCTACACCGCCAAGAAAGATATGGGCAACAAATTTGCCGATATCGTCTACGAGGGAAAATGGTTTACTCCTCTGCGGGAAGCAGAGCAGGCATTCATCGAGTCTACCCAGAAATATGTCACTGGTGAAGTAAAATTTAAACTATACAAAGGAAATATTATCAAGATGGGAACTACTTCTCCATATTCTATCTATGATGAGGATATCGCCTCCTTTACCACTGGCGAACTGTATAATCATGTGGACGCTGCCGGATTTATCAATCTCTTTGGTCTGTCTTCCAAGGTTCGTGCTATGAAAATGGGACCATTTGTGGAATTAAAGGACAAATAAAGTGTTGATGTTCCACTGGAACTTAGAAGTCTATGTAAAGTGAAACTAAATTAATACAAGAAAGAACGCAAACAATATTAATACCGTTTGCGTTCTTTCTTTATCATAATTTATAAAATACTCCGAATCGTGTTTAACTGGATTTTCAACCTCCCGGTCTGGTTCCATAATAACATTCTTTTGCTATACCATCTTCATCAAAGCGAATAAAAAACAGCTCTTCCTCCGATGTCCCCAAAAATCCTTTTTGGGGTTCCTTTACCGTATATCCACAACTTGTATTACGATATAAGCCGTCTAAAGAAATCTCTCCTGTAACACAATCAAACTTGCCATATTCATCTTCAATTTCATCAGATACCTTTCCAATAAATTCATTCTCATCATATTTATTTTCCCTGCACCCTGTTACCCCAATTAAAACAAAGAGTATCAAGAATAATATTATATTGTTCTGTACAATATGCTTTATTTTTTTCATCATAGTAGTTCTACCTATAAGAAAATTCAATTTTTACTTCTTCCAACACTCACGAGACAGAATTGGCTCTGCCCCAATGTGCATAATCACTAAAATAATCTAAGTATTACAATTCACGGCATCATTTGACCATAACACTCCTTTTCTCCCATGATTTCATTACACCATCCATATGTCTGGTTTGCCTGTTTATCATTTGTTAGCTCTCCAAACCCAGGTCTTTTCTCATGAAGAATCACAGATTGCATTTCTCCAGATTCATCGAAATACAGCCCATACCAAACCAAATGAGGATACGACATTTCTATCGTAAGACCTCCATAGGGAATGATATGTATTTTTCCCTTTCGAGCCTGCTTATATATTTTCCGATATCTTTTTCTCACTTCATTTCCGCTGCAGGAATTGCATAATGTAATCTTTCCATCCAATTCCCCCGCTTTATATGCATTTATGAAGTCTTCATTATTTCCATCAAAGCCATTGCATACAGACGGATCATCCGAATAATAACATTTCCCATACCGATCAATAAATGTTATTTCACATACATAATACTGTTTCGTTTTTTGTTCATCATATCGGTAAGTATACATGACACACTGAAACACAATATCCGGGATCTGTGCCGGACAATAGAGACTATGATCCCATAAACATACAGCTATAGACAAAAGAAGCAGTATTGATACCCTGATCGGCTTTCTTTCCCAAGGAATATTTTTAAGTTTCTTCCACAGTTCAAGCAGAAATTTCATTGATTTCCCGCCCCCTTCTTTTCCATCAGATTATCTCAGGATCTGATCACGAATATCATTTGTCTATATCTTTTATGATATCGTTATACCATTCATAAATACGATCTCCCTGCCAGTCATTAATTACCTCCTCATACTTTACATGTTTTTCTTTAATCGTAATCCCTTCCGTTTCCCTGTATTCATTGAAATATACCCCTTCCAATACCTGTTCCGTCGGTGACTCCCCAACCAAATATCTTTCATAGAGAATACGCTTCGTGCTTAATTCCCCACTTTTAGCAATCCTTTTAGGAATTTTACGCATTTGCCGATATTTTCTGATCACTTCATATCTATTGCAAGATTTACATAATTTTATTTTATCTGCTATTTTACCTTCCCTATATTCTTTACAAAATATTTTTGAGTAAAAACCTTCTCCTACTACATCAGAATCATCAGACCAATAACATTTTCCATACTTATCCATAAATGTAATTTCACTTGGCTTATGCTGTAGCTCATCATATTTTATGCATATAAACACAATGTCCGGCATCGGCGTTTTTTCTAAGATGTTGCTATATATTAACCATCCAACTGCCAAGCCAAGTATCAACAATAGTATCACAAATACTCTGTAATGTTGTTTTAAAAACGGCATTCTCTCACCCTTTCTGCTGAATTTACATTCTGAAATCCATTAACTGCATACTCCTTTACCAACCTTCTAATTATTGATTGCCGGAAAGGAATAAAAAACAGCCGCATATTTAGTGATCAAATGCCGATTATTTTTTCCAACGTCCACGAAGCAGAGTTGGCTCTGCCTCAATATGTGCATAATCATTAAAACGATCTAAGTAAAATCCATGCAAATGTTCATCAAAATGGATCTGTGTGATACTGCAATTTTCCAGAGAAGTACCAAACATAAGACGTTTCGCAAAATCTCCGCCAAAAAAGGCACACATCAACACCCGAATTA
>CAMWKN010000514.1 GCA_947174825.1 uncultured Clostridium sp. | reverse complement strand
ATTTGTAAATTTGCATGTCCGCATTTGTTTCAAATTGATTGAGGACTCCTTTAGAATAAACAATAATCTTAATAATAATCAGATTAGATCTTCAAGTCATTGGATAGTAAAAGATGGTAGAACCAAAGACATATTCATACGATGATGCTTTTAAAGCTTCGTTGGAATACTTTCAGGGTGATCAATTGGCTGCTCGCGTTTGGGTTACCAAATATGCTCTTAAGGATTCTTTTGGAAATATTTATGAAAAGACTCCGGAGGATATGCATCGTCGAATCGCGAAATCTATTGTCAGGATTGAAAATCTCTATCCGTCGCCAATGGATGAGAATGAAATTTTTGAACTTTTGAAAGATTTTCGATATATTGTTCCACAAGGCAGTCCTATGGCTGGAATTGGTAATAATTTTCAAGTTGGATCTCTTTCTAATTGTTTCGTTATCGGTCTCGATGGCAGACCGGATTCCTATGGAGGAATTGTTAAGATTGACGAGGAGCAGGTTCAATTGATGAAACGTAGAGGAGGCGTCGGGCATGATTTGTCTCATTTAAGGCCGAAAGGTTCTCCTGTTAAAAATTCTGCTTTGACATCTACCGGACTCGTACCTTTTATGGAACGATACAGTAACTCCACGAGAGAAGTCGCACAGGATGGACGTAGGGGGGCTTTGATGTTGACAGTCGCAATCAGGCATCCGGATTCTGAAGATTTTATCGATGCTAAGATGGAACCCGGAAAAATTACGGGGGCGAATGTATCTGTCAAGATTGACGATGATTTCATGCGTGCTGCTGAAAATGGTTCCGTATATTTTCAGCAATTCCCTACCGATTCTCAAAATCCAATTGTAAAAAAGGAGGCGGACGCACGAGCAATATGGAATAAGATAATTCACGATGCTTGGAAGAGTGCAGAGCCGGGAGTGCTTTTCTGGGATACGATAAAGAGAGAAAGTCTTGCAGACTGTTATTCAGATCTCGGATTTGAAACCGTCTCTACAAACCCCTGTGGAGAAATACCTCTTTGCCCTTATGACAGCTGCAGACTATTGGCAATAAATCTCTACAGTTATGTTAAAAATCCTTTCACGGAAAATGCTGAGTTTGATTTTGATCTTTTCAGGATACATGTCAAGAAGGCTCAAAGAATAATGGATGATATTATTGATCTGGAGCTTGAAAAGATTGATGCCATTATTAATAAGATAAAATCGGATCCGGAAATTGAAGAAGTTAAGACGACTGAACTTAATCTCTGGCATAAAATAAAGAGGAAAACCTCAATTGGACGTCGGACCGGATGTGGCACAACCGGCGAAGGAGATATGCTTGCGGCTTTGGGACTTCGCTATGGCACTCCTGAAGCTACAGATTTTTCCGTAAGGATTCATAAAGAGCTGGCACTGTCTTATTTTGCCTCCTCTGTAGATTTGGCAAAAGAACGAGGACCTTTTGAAATATACGATTCGGAAAAGGAAAAAAATAATCCATTTATAAATCGACTGAGGGATGCAGACCCTGATTTGATTGAAAGAATGGAAAAATATGGCAGACGTAATATTTCATGTCTGACCATTGCCCCTACGGGTACCACATCAATAATGACACGTACGACTTCGGGAATTGAACCAGTATTTATGCCTGTCTATAAAAGAAGACGCAAGGTGAATCCAAGCGATGAGAATGTACGTGTTGATTTTATTGATGATCTTGGCGACTCGTTTGAAGAATATATAGTTTATCATCACAAGTTTTTGGAATGGATGAACGTAAACGGAATCCAAGCTGCCTCCAATCTTTCAAATGAGCAGCTTGATGATTTAGTGGCGCGTTCTCCATATTATAAGGCAACCGCTTCCGACGTTGATTGGATGGAAAAGGTAAGGATGCAAGGCGCAATTCAAAAATGGGTTGATCATTCTATAAGTGTTACTATCAACCTTCCGAATGATGTAAACGAATCCTTAGTGGAAAAACTATATTTTGAAGCTTGGAAATCCGGATGTAAGGGTTGCACAGTCTATAGGGATGGTTCACGTAATAATGTGCTTGAATCAGTACAAAAGAAAAGTGAAAATAAACATATTTCCATTACGAATGGTCTGATACATCTGCCTGATCATACTGTAAAGCGGCCCGCTGAGCTGGAGGCAGACGTCGTCCGTTTCCAGAATAATAAGGAAAAATGGATTGCTTTTGTAGGTCTTGTTGACGGTAAACCTTATGAAATATTTACAGGACTTGCTGATGATGATGATGGAATATTTTGTCCAAAATCAGTAAATCATGGAAAAATTATTAAGGCTGTAGACGAAAAAGGCAAGAAAAGATACGATTTTCAGTTTATAAATAAAAGAGGGTATAAAACCACCATTGAAGGCTTAAGCGATAAGTTTAATCCTGAATTCTGGAATTATGCAAAACTCATTTCGGGTGTACTGAGATATGGTATGCCGATTGATCAGGTGTTGAAACTGGTTAGCGGTCTGGATTTAGATTCCAACAGTATCAACACATGGAAAAACGGTGTGGAAAGAGCTCTTAAGAAGTATATTCCGAATGGTATGCAGGCAAAAGGTGCAAAATGCCCTAATTGCGGAGCTGAAACCTTAATTTATCAAGAAGGTTGTCTTATTTGCACCACATGCGGAAACTCTCGTTGTGGATAATAAAAATTTTTTTAACCAGGTAAATGCAGTATTCTAACTGTCTTTTAC
>CAMWKN010000513.1 GCA_947174825.1 uncultured Clostridium sp. | reverse complement strand
CTTTTCAAACTCTGGAAAATGCTGCTTCCCGCATAAATGACATCTGCAATGGAAAAATACCGAATCTGACTGACAGCGGTTATCAGGTAGCTGTGGAGCGGAGCATGGAGCAGACTGGAATAAATCTACAAAAAATATACCAATTAGCATTACTCTAAAACCGTGGATATCATATTTCTGATAATGAAACGAATGATATTTTTCATGGTCAAAAGAGCAAAAAACAGGTGTCGTCTTCTCTAACGACACCTGTCTCTTATCATTCTACAATCAAAAACAATATTTATTTCTGATAATCAGAACTACAAACCAAAATCTAATTTCCTATCATTATCCTAGTTTGTGATAACTCTCTCTGTCTCTTTATCGAAGACATGAATCTTAGAGGTATCCATAGCGATCTTGATGGTATCACCAGGACGTGCTGTTGTACGAGGATTTACACGAACTGTGATATCATAACCCTCTACTGTGAAGTATAAGAATACCTCAGCACCTAACATCTCGTATACCTTTACGGTAGCATCCAGCACATTATCTGTACCTGCATTTACGAAGATCTCTTCATCCTTGATATCCTCTGGACGAATACCAAATGTTACCTCTCTACCTACATAACCGCCTTCGATGATACGCTCAGCTTTCATCTCAGGAATCTTAATTGCATAGGAACCAAATGCTAACTTGATATCATTTCCTTCCTGTACTACTACAGCATCAATGAAGTTCATCTGTGGAGATCCGATAAATCCTGCAACGAACAAGTTACATGGTTTTGTATACAGATCAATAGGGGTAGCAACCTGCTGCATTACACCGTCTTTCATAACGACGATACGAGTACCCAATGTCAAAGCCTCTGTCTGGTCATGTGTTACATAGATGATGGTTGCTTCCAGTCTCTGATGGATCTTGGAAATCTCAATACGCATCTGTACACGAAGTTTTGCATCCAAGTTGGACAACGGCTCGTCCATGAGGAATACCTTAGGGTTACGAACGATTGCACGACCCATGGCAACACGCTGTCTCTGACCACCGGATAAAGCCTTTGGCTTACGGTCTAACAGATGCTCAATATCCAAGATACGAGCTGCATCATGTACTAACTTATCAATCTTCTCCTTTGGAGTCTTTCTTAATTTCAAACCAAATGCCATGTTATCATACACTGACATATGTGGATACAAAGCGTAGTTCTGGAATACCATCGCAATATCACGATCCTTTGGCTCTACATCATTTACCATGTTGTTACCGATCCAAAGCTCACCCTCTGAGATCTCTTCCAATCCAGCGATCATACGAAGTGTGGTAGACTTACCACATCCAGATGGTCCTACGAAAATAATGAATTCCTTATCTGCGATATCCAGATTAAAATTCTTTACTGCAACAAATCCGTTTGGATATGTCTTACAAATGTTTTTCAAAGATAAACTTGCCATTTCCTATGCCCTCCTGTTTGTCAATTATCTAGTTTCCTTTGATGAGTTTCAGTCTCCCGCCCATTGGCTATACAGACTTTGTACCTATCTCATTCAACCTATTGCCTATAATACACTAAACCGTTTTTTTTGACCATAGCACAATTTTACAAAGAAACTTTTATCCTTTTGTGCAATGCGTTCAAAAAAAAAATCTTTTGTTCACATTGCATACATTTCCTCGAAAATTTTTGCTATTTGTATGTGCAATCTAACCAAAAAACTTTTTGTCCGATCGCTGGAAAATTCACCATAAAACTAACTGATTTTGTTACTTTTTGCACATCTATAAGATTTGACCAAAACCTTCGCCTAACACCTCTTTCACATCTGTAATAATAACAAAGGCAGAAGGATCCCTTTCTTTGACAATGTTCAACAATTTGCCCACCTGTCTCCTTCCCACAATGCACAACAATGCTGGTCTGTCACTTCTACTATACCCTCCTTTTGCCGTCAGCTCCGTTACCCCCCGCTCCATCTGACTGAGAATATCCGAGCTAATCTGACTATATTGTGCCGAAATAACCATAACCTGTTTGCTGACATTGAGACCTGCCAGTATTCCATCCATAATCTTAGTTGTCAGATAAACGGACACTGCAGCATAGATTGCCTTGTCAATGCCGAAATACGCTGCACCAGCCAATATTATGATAGCATCCAGTATAAATAGCAGTTTTGCCACCGGATAATGGGGCAGATACTTCTGGATCAGACTGCTAAGCAGATCTGTGCCACCAGTGGAATAACCTGCGGAAAATACCAGGCCAATGCCACTCCCAGTCAAGATTCCTCCCATGATAGAAGCCAGAAAGAAATCTTTCTGTACTGCTGGCTGCACCGGAATCAGATATAACATAGAACTGAACATTAAATTGGTAATCAGAGATTTGATGATAAACTCTCTGCCCCGTATAAACCATCCCCAGATAAACAGGGGTATATTTAATAGCAGATTAAACATCCAGACTGGTATTCCGCCGGAGAACACCTTATCCGAAAGGCGTGCCAGCAAAATAGATGCGCCGGAAAAACCTCCGGGTATCATCCCCATCGGATCATAGACAATATTAACCGCCAATGCCATCAATGCAGTTCCAAGCACCATGCGCCACAATTCCTGGCACCAAAATTTTTTATTCCACATATTCCCTCCAAAAAGCAACTTATTTCCATCCGCCGGAATGTCACCCACACGGAATGTTTATAATCAAATAGAAGAATTTTCC
>CAMWKN010000512.1 GCA_947174825.1 uncultured Clostridium sp. | reverse complement strand
CAATAATAGCTTTGCCAAAATCACCACAAGAAAATTTTTAATTTCAGTTTCATCCGCTGTTTGCTGCACCAAAGTCGGATATATCAATATGGCGATAAAATCAGCAGACCACAACAAGCCTACAAAAATAATAGAAAGCACAAGACATATACTATATCTTGCCTTAAAATAAAATGACAAAATTACTGCTGTTAATCCAGCATCAATAATTTGTTTTATAAATACATATTTCTGTAAGAGATATGCTTCCACACAACTACAAAGGCTTAGACAAAGAATCACTATCCATCTTGATGCTAAAATTCCGTTACTTCTTTTATTACTATCCTCAAATATTTCAAAAAAAATAACACAACAAACGGTTTCCACTAATATTACCAAATAACTCTGTAAGAAATCAAGCATCATATTTCTCCTTTATACATGGCAACCCTGTTACGCACTTCTTTTAATTTTGACCTTGCTATAGGCAATGATATATCATTGGATAATAATAAATCACTTCCGTCTATTTTCCGAACAAATCTTAGATTAACTAAATAACTTTGATGAATCCGTACAAAATCCTTATTAAACATTCCTGTAACATTATTCAGAGTCTCATACATTGTATACGAAATTATCTCTTCCTCCAAAATATGAAATGTTAATTTATGCAAAGCGCTTTCAATATATAAAATCTTTTCTAATGCAATGTTTTTATATCCTTCTTGAAAGCAAAATTTTTTTATGCTTGGTGTATATTTCATTTTGTAAAATACTGCATTTAGAGCTTCATACACAGACTGTTCAAAATTTTCACTCGTTTTCAGCAAATAACGGATTGCATCTACTTTATATCCTTCTAAGGTATAATTTATAAACGCTGTCACAAATATAACAAATGTTTCTTTACACAATTTTCGTAATTCTCTTGCTGTCTCCAAACCGTCTATTTCTTCCATGTTGATATCTAAAAAGACAAGCTGATATCCTACCATTTTAATATTATCCGCAATAAATTCACTTCCAGACTGGTATAAATCAATCTCACAAGGAATTTGCTTTTCCATACAATATCTATCAATAATTGTTTTCATTTCTTCAGCAAAAATAATTTCATCATCACATACGGCAATTTTTATAATCCCCATATCTATTCTCTCCATTATCATTCATCAAAGCAACAAAGTAAGTAACACCTCTGTCTAGACAATATCCCTTCAGAGCGCTAATGCTAACAGAATAGGTATTCTTTGTTTTTTCGCAGTCTTTTACAATTTTCCCTTTACTTGAACAGGTTCACACCTTATATTCAAACTGTTTGATTTTGTCTTATCCTCATAAGCATATATATAACCATTCCATAATGTTTCTCTATCCTTATCAGCAGCAACAGGCATTAAATAATCTATTTTAGCAAACATTTACAGCACTTGTTGCCACTCAATGTCATTTAGACATGTTAGTTCTTGCCCTTAATATAACATAATCTATAGCAAATGTACAGAAAACGCATTAAGATAAGTCATTGCGTATTTTGACATATTATGGAATATTTTTATTATATATCATATAATATGACAATATAAGTAAATATATCATAGGATCGTTTTAGAGAAAGAAAATCCGGAACCTTCTATATTGTGATAGAAGATTCCGGATATTATGTCTGTGCTATTCTATTGTGGTCTATAACAGATAATAGATGAGGTCCTGTGTTGTTACTGCGATTTCATGCTATACCACGGCATCCACATAATCTACAGTGACATAAGTATGCGTTCCATTATATGCCATGCCTACTCCCATGTAGCAATAGGTTGAATTCATAAGACTAGAATAAAATCCATCCATTTCAATTAGGGAATTAGCAAAGCTGATGGCATCTGCTGCATCTGTATAACAAGCCTCTCCATATTCATATGGGTCAACATCATATTCCCATAATGCAGCCAGTATAGACCCTGGTGCCGGTTCATCACCTTTCCACGAATCTGAACGTCCACTCAGCTTAGAACTGGTTGCCTTGCTACAGTATGCCCGCGCACACTCTGCCAATCCACTATGCAATGTAAATTCATCTTCTCCCTTATATACCCGAAATGCATTAAGCATATGACCAATTTCTGTGGCAATATCGTTAGGTACAGTTGAGGCATAGGACAAATTACCTGTCTTATAAATCATATCATTAGATGCATCTGTGACCTTGGTCGGATCAAACACCTGAATACAATAGATCGTATTATCTCCTAATGCATCAAAAAATACATATGCTTGCTCTGTAGTTGACACTTTCTTTTGCTTAGCAGCCACCTTCTTGGAATCCGTTGTATAACCAGACTGATTCGACCATCCACTTATATTGCTACCATTCTGTCCAGCTACTGCAGTATCAAAACTCATCGACTTACCGATACCACATATCCCCACAACTTTACCACCCTGCAAATAAATCAAGAGATATTCGGTATACTTTGACGTATTACAAGCAAGAGTTGTAAAACCTTGCGGAGACTTCCCCTCTCGGATCGGCTCCCCCAACTGTGACAATACCAACCTAGCAGCAGCTTCCGTCATGCCAATTGCCAATTTTCTGCCATTCATCGTAAATACCGTAGCACCTGATGGTATATCCCCACTTGGAGATGGTGTCGGTGTTGCTGTTGGTGTCGGCGTTGGTGCCTTCGTTGGTGTCGGCGTTGGCGCCGTTGTAGGTGTTGGCGTTGGCGCCGTTGTAGGTGTTGGAGTTGGCG
>CAMWKN010000511.1 GCA_947174825.1 uncultured Clostridium sp. | reverse complement strand
GTATCGCTGCCCATTGGAAGTACAAGGAAAATCAATATGGTCAGGGAACAGCAGCCAGTGAGGAGGAGAAATTGGCATGGCTGCGTCATATTTTGGAGTGGCAGCGTGACATGTCCGATAACAAGGAGTTTCTCAGTTTATTAAAGAGTGATCTGGATTTATTTTCCGATCATGTATATTGTTTTACCAAGGATGGCGATGTAAAAAATCTGCCAGCAGGTTCCACACCGATTGACTTTGCCTATGCGGTACATAGTGCAGTGGGAAATAAAATGGTGGGTGCCAGGGTTAATGGTAATTTGGTTACTATTGATTACCAGATCCAAAACGGAGACCGCATTGAGATTATTACTTCGCAAAATTCCAAAGGACCTAGTAGAGACTGGTTAGCTCTGGTTAAGAGCACACAGGCAAAGAATAAGATTAATCAATGGTTCCGTACTGAATTTAAGGAAGAAAATATTTTACAGGGCAAAGAAATGCTGGCAAACTATGCAAAAAACCAGGGAATTGCCTTATCAGATTTGTTAAAACCAGAATATCAGTCCATGTGTCTCAAAAAATATGGATTCAAAGACTGGAATTCTGTTCTGGCTGCGATTGGACATGGTGGTCTAAAAGAGGGACAGGTAATCTCCAAATTGCAGGATGCCTATAATAAAAAGAATCCGAAACATGCTACCGATCAGGATATTCTGGATGCGGTCAATGCCAGCAAGGTAAATCGCAGCAACGATAGGAACAGAATATCTGTCCAGTCCAAGAGTGGCATTATGGTGGCAGGGATTGATGACGTTTCGGTGCGTTTTTCCAGATGCTGCAGTCCGGTGCCAGGAGATGAAATTATCGGCTTTGTGACCAGAGGGCGTGGTGTATCCATTCATCGTACCGATTGCATCAATATGATGAACTTATCGGAGACAGACCGTCAGCGTATTATTGAGGCAGAGTGGCAGATTGCTCCGGAGGGGAACGCGGATGAACTCTTTGATACAGAGATTATTATTTATGCCAATGACCGGATTGGTGTTTTATTAGATTTGACGAAAGTATTTACGGAAAGCGGCATTACGATCCGCAATGTGAATACCCGAACCAGTAAACAGGGAATTGCCACGATTACCATTGGCTTTGCCATTCGTGGAGTGGAAGCTTTACAGAATTTGACGGCGAAGCTGCAGCAAGTGGAGAGTGTCAGGGATATTGAGAGAACGAAATCTTAGCAAAGAATATGAATTCATGCATAGTAGTGTAAGCGTTAATTAATTGAGAAGAATGAGGCGCAGTGTAGATAAATATTTTGAACAGGGATGAATATGGAGGACAGAATGTCACGTTTAATTGCAAAATTCCGGACTTTAGGACCGGTTCAGACAAATTGCTATTTTTTATTTCGGGAGGATACCAAAGATTGTGTCATTATTGATCCAGCGGCAGAGCCAGACCAGATTAAAGAGCAGATACAGCAGCTGGAATTGCAGCCCCAGGCGATTTTGCTGACTCACGGGCATTTTGATCATATTATGGCAGTGGATGCGGTAAGGGACAAATATCAGATTCCAGTATATGCTGCGGAAGCAGAGCGGGAAACTCTGGCGGATGAATCTGTCAATATGGCAGGAATGATAGGTGTTTCTGCATTGTCGGTACAGGCAGATCATTGGCTGCAGGATGGGGATGAGATTGAATTGTTGGGACAGCCGGTGCGTTGTATACTGACACCGGGACATACGGTAGGAGGTATGTGTTATTATTTTCCTCAGGCGGGTATATTGTTTTCTGGAGATACCTTATTCCATGAATCCGTAGGTAGGACAGATTTTCCGGGGGGCAGCATGTCTACGTTGATCCGTTCCATTCGAGAGAAATTATTTGTATTGCCGGAGGCGGTACAGGTGTATCCGGGGCATGGACTGGTTACCTCCATCCAAAATGAAAAGATGTTTAATCCCTTTGCGGTGGAATAAAAGAGTTAAAATTTGGAGGAACTGAGATGATTTGGATAATATTATCAGAACGGGATTTTGATTATGAGATCCAGGCATTGGTAAACAGTTTCTTTCCGGGAGAGCGCAGTAAGGTTCTGATAGAAGGAGAAAAGGCTGTTGAGAAAGAGGAGACTGCTGTAGAATACCTGCAAATTTCTATTGTCATGACCAGAATAGATATCTCTATTGCTGTTCAGACTAGTAATTCTCCAATATATGAGGGAAAGGCTGTGGTATCCGGAACGGATGACTGGCACAAGAAGGAAGGGAAAAAAGCACACCCTTACCGTTCTTACTATAAAAATGAATTAAAGAAGCTGTTGTTTACACTCCTCCGGGACTTTCCGGAGGAGTATTTGGTGTCTTCCGGTCTGCGAAAACGTAAGATACCAGCATGGGGGACTATGACAGGTGTCCGTCCCACCAAGATTGTGATGAATAGCCTGTTATCCGGTCACTCACCGGAACAGCTTCGCCAGGAGTTGCGGGATACTTATTTGTGCAGTGCAGAGAAGATTCAGTTGGGAATGGATATTGCTGTAAAAGAGGCAGCTTTGTTAGAACACATTCATTATGAGCAGGGATACAGTCTGTATATCAGCATTCCCTTTTGTCCAAGCACATGTCTGTATTGTTCTTTTCCGTCCTATCCTTTGGAACAATTTTCTCATTTAACGGATTCCTATTTGCAGGCGCTCAAAACAGAATTGCAGGCAGTGGCAGATGCCATGAAAGATCGGACCCTTTCCAGTATTTATA
>CAMWKN010000510.1 GCA_947174825.1 uncultured Clostridium sp. | reverse complement strand
ATACATAATCAATGCCTGACTGATTAATTGTAAAACTTTTTCTATTTCTGGTATCTCTATGCGCATACGGAATCTCCTTTACTCCAATAAAATGACCAACTCTATTTTATAATAATGTATTTCCTCCCTCATTGCAACACTACAGCAATTTTGAGAATTCACATAATCTTAACATCGAATGCTATAAGAAATCATTTGTAATCAAAGTCTTATTTCTGCTATAATAACTGCAAAAAAGGAGCATAACAGCATGACAAAAGGAATACCGATAAAAGTCATTCTATATTTTGCAATTCCGCTATATATAGGACAGTTATTCCAACTCTGCTATAGCCTGATTGACACCCGCATTATTGGAAGTGCATTGGGAGAGAATTCTCTTGCAGCCGTAGGCGCCACTACCTCATTGAGTGACTTATTAATTGAATTCCTAAATGGAATGATCTGTGGTTTCGGAATTATTATTTCGACCTTTTGGGGTGCCAAAGATAAAAAACAGGTAAAAAAGGCAATCGGAGGAACATTATTTCTGGGAATCGCCTGTACTGCTTTCATCAGTATAGTATGTCTGATCCTGCTGCCAGAAATTCTACATATATTAAATGTGCAGGAAGAACTTTTATCAGATGCCTCCCACTATTTAAGCATCATCATCGCCGGACTAATGGCATCCACACTGTATAATATTTGTGCTGCGGTACTTCGTGCGATCGGAGATTCCTTTACTCCTTTACTATTTTTAATCATTTCTAATGTGTTAAATATTCTATTGGATTACATAGGAGTCTATCACTTAAATATGGGTGTATGTGGAGCTGCAGCTGCCACCGTTATTTCCCAGTTATGCTCCACCATATTATGTTTTTTCTATATGCGAAAAAAATATCCGTGGATTGTTCTAAACAAGCATGAAATAAAACCAGAAAAAAATATATACAGGCAACTCATCCCTACTGGTCTTTCCATGGGATTTATGCTTTCTTTTGTGATGCTGGGTTCCCTGGCATTACAGACAGGAATTAATGCACTCGGTGCAAACATCATTGTTGCCCACACCGGGGCCCGCAAAATTACTATGATTTTCCTGATTCCATTCTTTGTTTTAGGAACCGCATTAGCTACTTACTGTGGACAAAACTTGGGTGCGAAACAGTATGACCGCATAAAAAAAGGCATCCTGGACAGCATTTTAGTTTCTCTGGGCTGGTGTGTCATTGTGTTGCTTATCGTATTTACACTTTCCCCAAAAATGATACAGCTGGTTACCGCCAGTTCTGAACCAGAGATTCTGGGGAATGCCACCTTGTATCTAAAGGTAAATGCCATTTTTTATTTTCTGCCAGCCACCATCTGCATCCTGCGAAACAGCATGCAGGGCTTTGGCGACAGCAAGACACCGTTGGTGTCCAGTGTGATTGAATTTGCAGGAAAGGTTTTGATTGCCTATCTATTAGTACCCTATATTAGATATCTGGGGGTCATTGTGTCAGAACCTATTGTGTGGGCAATTATGGTCATCCCACTGCTCATTGGTATGAAAAATTATAATTATGATGCTAGGGTCAAAAGTAGATAGCAATGCGTGTTTACACGCAATTTGCTATCTACTAGCTTGACCCGCCAAACACCGACATGAAGCAGATTTGCTTGCAAATATGCGGGAATGGAGGTGTTTGTAGGATTGCGAAAATTGCGTAGCAATGTAGCAATCCGTAGCATCAGTTGGTGTCAAAATACCTTTTGACACCAACATCATAAATATAATTAGTTAAGAAATAACAGGGTATCCCGTTCCTAGGATACCCTGTCCCAATAATTAGTATGAAATATCTTCGGTATGATTCTCCGAACCCTGTTTATACTTCCGGCTCAATCAAACCGAATGTATTACCCTTACGCTTATATACAACATTGACTTCATCAGTGGCTGCATTGCGGAAAACATAAAAATTATGTCCCAGCAAATCCATCTGCAGACATGCTTCCTCCGGATCCATTGGTTTGATGGCAAATCTCTTGGAACGAATGATCTGGATTTCATCGTCCTCTCCTGCATCTTCCTCAATAAAAGCCTTGCTCAAACTCTCTGCTGCCTGTTTCTGATCCACCAATTTGTTCTTGTACTTGCGAAGCTGACGTTCAATAATTTCCTCCACCAAATCTATGGAAACATACATATCACTGCTTACCTGCTCTGCACGTACGATATTTCCCTTCATCGGAATTGTAATCTCAATTTTCTGTCTCTCCTTTTCTACGCTAAGTGTAACATGAACTTCCGTCTCTGGAGTAAAGTACCGCTCCAACTTTCCGATCTTTTCATAAATCGCTGACTTTAACCCCTCTGTCACATCAATATTTCTGCCGCTAATGATATACTGCATAGTTACCACTCCTTTGCTCTATAGTAATTTAATTATACCCTATCCGTTCTGGCATTTCAAGCAAAATGCACAATTTTTTATATGATTTTCAATATTTATTGTACACATTCACCATTTCTTCATAATGGATCATCCACTATTTTCTGACAACTTTATTTTGACAGAATTCAGAAAAAAGCATCGTTTCACATCAAGATTTTCACACACAATAAAAGTGTAAAATTGTGGATAACTCGAATAACTTCGTGCATAATTGATTTTTTGGGACTTTTTCGTCTGATTATTTGTGCAAAATCAGATATTTATCCACAATTTACAAGAAATTTGACTAGATTTGACAAGAAAATTGTCGAATTATAGCAG
>CAMWKN010000509.1 GCA_947174825.1 uncultured Clostridium sp. | reverse complement strand
TTTTGATCCGTATCTACCAAGGAACTGGCTATTGCTGCCAAAGAGCAGTTGGGTTATGAGTTGGATAAAAAGAAAATGGTGTTAGATGTACCGATTAAGAGTCCGGGTACCTATAAACTGCAGATTAAGCTGCATCCAAAGGTAACTGGGGAATTGCAGGTACTGGTAAAAGAAGCGTAGGACAAGTCCAGAAGCATGGAGGATGAGTATGGAAGAGGCAGCAATCAAGCGGATACCACCGCATAATATTGAAGCAGAGCGTGCCGTAATCGGCTCCATGATTATGGATCGGGATGCCATCCTGACCGCATCGGAAACCGTCACGTCTGAGGATTTCTATCAGGGACAGTATGGCGTGATTTTTGATGCATTGGTGGATTTGTATCGCAGTGGTGTGGGAACCGATCTGATTACACTGCAAAATAAGCTGCGAGAGTTGGAAGTGCCACCGGAGCTCAGTAGTGTGGAATACATAGGCGGACTTTTGAATAGTGTACCAACTTCCACCCATGTTAAGCATTATGCAACCATTGTTCATGAGAAGGCGGTCTTGCGTCGTCTGATTCAAACGACGGAGCGGATTGCCGGGGATTGCTACATGGACCGTCAGTCTCTGGAGGAAGTGTTGGAGGATGCAGAGAAAAGTATTTTTCAGGTTATCCAGCAGCGTGGCGGAAGTGAGTTTGAACCGATTCGGGATGTGGTACTGCGTACTCTGGACAGTATTGAGATGGCAGCCAAGCAAAAGGGACATATTACCGGATTGGAGACCGGGTTCCGGGATCTGGATTACAAGACAGCTGGCTTGCAGAAGTCAGATCTGATACTGATTGCCGCTAGACCAGCCATGGGTAAGACGGCATTTGTTCTAAATCTGGCAGAATACATTGCACTACATAGCGAAAGCACCATTGCCATGTTCAGTCTGGAAATGAGTAAGGAGCAGTTGGTCAAGCGTATGCTGTCCATGAACTCCCATGTAGATTCGCAAAAAATCCGTACTGGTAATCTGGAAGATGAAGACTGGGATCGTCTGGTAGGCAGTGTGCGTCGGATTGGTAACTCTCATCTGGTCATTGACGATACTTCTGGTATCACTGCATCGGAGCTTCGCTCCAAATGCCGGAAACTCAAAATAGAGCAGGGGCTGGATCTGGTTATTATTGACTATTTACAGTTGATGTCCGGTGGAAGTAGAAGGCGAAATGAAAACAGGCAGCAGGAGATCTCAGAGATTTCCCGTTCCCTCAAGGTTATGGCGAGAGAGCTGAATGTGCCGGTAATTGCTTTGTCCCAGTTATCCCGTGCGGTGGAGCAGAGACCGGACAAAAAGCCGATGTTGTCAGATCTGCGTGAATCAGGAGCCATAGAGCAGGATGCGGATGTGGTTATGTTTCTATACCGTGACGAGTACTACAATCCGGACACGGAGGAAAAGGGTGTGGCAGAGGTAATTATTGCCAAGCAGCGTAGTGGTCCTACCGGATCCGTGAAACTGGCATGGCTGTCTCAGTTTACGAAGTTTGGGAACCTGGAACAGGAACGGATGTGAGGATAGCAGGATCTTCTGAAATGATAAATATGGTGGAAACTGTTCAAGGGATTTTTAACTATATATCATTCAAAATATGGACTTAGCACTTGATTTACGATCCAGAATTGATTAAAATAATATAGTATGGGTTTTAGGGACTATGTTGCTGCTATCAGGCAAACATAGAATCATATCATAAAAATTACCATAGAGACATGTCGGAAGAAGACAGATAGGAGGAATATCATGGCAAATAAAGTAACATTTGATTATGCCCTGACAAAAGATGTGATCTCTGCTGATGAGATCAAGGCGATGGAGAAAATTGCCGGGGATGCCAGAGAGGTATTGTTGAGCAAAGAGGGAGCTGGAAGTGATTTTCTGGGATGGATTGACCTGCCGATTGATTATGACAAGGAAGAATTTGCGCGGATTCAGAAGGCAGCAGAGAAGATTCAGTCTGATTCTGAGGTGCTGTTAGTCATCGGTATTGGAGGTTCTTATCTGGGAGCCAGAGCTGCGATTGAGTTCTTGAGACATGGATTTTACAATAGTGTTTCCAAAGAAATCCGTAAGACACCGGAGATTTACTACTGTGGAAATAACCTGAGTGGCACCTATTTATCACAGTTAAAGGAAGTTATTGGAGACCGTGATTTTTCTGTTAATATTATCAGTAAATCTGGTACAACGACAGAGCCTGCTGTAGCATTCCGTATTTTTAAGAAGATGTTGGAAGAGAAATATGGAAAAGAGGCAGCGGCAGAGAGAATTTATGCCACAACTGACCGGGAAAGAGGTGCATTAAAGAACCTGGCGACGGAAGAAGGATATGAAAGTTTTGTGGTACCAGATGATGTGGGAGGACGTTTTTCAGTCTTAACCGCAGTTGGTTTGCTTCCGATTGCCGTCAGTGGTGCTGACATTACCAAGCTGATGGAAGGTGCAGCATCCATGCGTGAGATTTGTCTGGACAAAGATTTTGCCGATAATGATGCAATGAAATATGCTGCAGTCCGTAATATTCTGCACCGCAAAGGCAAGGCTGTAGAGATTCTGTGTAATTATGAGCCATCTCTGCACTATGTATCAGAGTGGTGGAAGCAGCTGTACGGTGAGAGCGAGGGAAAAGATCAGAAGGGTATCTTCCCAGCTTCTGTAGATCTGACTACAGACTTACATTCCATGGGACAGTTTATCCAGGATGGCAGCCG